>CAZJYO010000128.1:0-8012 GCA_964550275.1 uncultured Chitinophagales bacterium | reverse complement strand
CCGGATTTCCGGATGTGCTTGGAAATTTGCGATTGACGTTTCGTGAACAACAATTTGCCGTCTCTCTCTCCGGCCGGTTTGTAGGAAAACAGTACACGGATAACTACAAAGACGAAAACAACACCGTCGATCCGTTTTTTGTGAGTGATGGATGGGCTTCATATATATTTGAGAATGTTGTTGATGACGTTGATATCGAAGCAAAGCTTCAGGTGAACAACATCTTTGATCAGCTTTATGCCTCGTACGGCGAAGGCGCTTCATTATTTGTCGGTGCGGAAAGAAACTTCTTCTTCATGCTGGGCGTGGGTTTATGATGAAGAGGAAATACAAAGCCGTTGTTGTTTGCAATGGTGAACCGCCGTCGCGAACATTGTTGTCGCGAATGACAAAGGATGCGCAACTTGTGGTTGCCGCGGATGGCGGGGCGAACGCCTTTCAGCGCTCTGGCGTGGTGCCGGATGTTATCATTGGCGACCTTGATTCTCTTTCGTCAGCATCGCGGCGAACATTTTCAAGCTCCACAATTATTCGTGTGACAAGGCAGGATAATACGGATCTGGAGAAAGCTCTGGACTACTGCCTTGACGAAGGTGCTAACGAAGTTGTCATTCTCGGAGCAGCAGGAAAACGCATTGACCACACGTTGGGCAATCTCTCTGCTCTCTGGAAATACACAAAAAAGGTCAAGATTTCACTGCAGGCCGGAGAGTGGTCAGGTTTTCTTGTCGAACAAAGTCTCCATTGCCGCGCACCACGCGGCACAACAGTGAGTCTTATTCCTTACTCGCGCTGTGAAGGAATCACATTGCGTGGATTAAAATACGCCTTGCGAAACGCGAGAATGAACACTGGTGAGGTCGGTGTCTCGAATGTTGTAACAGGTTCTTCCTTTAGCGTAACCATAAAAAAGGGGAGAATGCTTGTGCTTGTCTTGAAGAAGGTCAGATGAACTCTCCCGTTGTATCTCTTGCCACGGGGGATATTGTTGTTATCGCCGCGTATTTCCTCGCGGTTCTGGTCATCGGATTTCGTGCTACCCGGAAATCATCGACAACATCGGATTTTCTTCTCGCAGGGCGGTCGCTCACCTTGCCGGTGTTTGTCATGACACTCGTTTCGACCTGGTATGGTGGAATCCTCGGCGTTGGCGAGTTCTCGTATCTGTACGGGGTTTCAAATTGGGTTGTGCAAGGGGCGCCGTACTATTTCTTCGCGCTCATATTCGCCCTTCTGTTCGCTGAACGCATCCGCACATCCGGGCTTGTCTCAATTCCGGATAAGCTTGAGCAATCGTACGGTCGCCCGGCTGCAATCGCGGGAGCGTTCCTGACGTTTCTTCTCACTTCGCCTGCACCGTATCTCCTCATGCTTGGCACGCTCTTGCAATTGGTTTCGGGCTGGAGCATGGTAGCGTGTTTGCTCGCAGGAACCACGGCAACAGTTGCCTACTTGCTTACCGGCGGCTTCCGCGCCGATGTGCAAACAGATATTGTGGAATTCATCTTGATGTTTGTCGGATTTGCCATCATCTTGCCATTTGCCTATCTCCAATTTGGCGGATTGGAATTCATTCAGTCTAATATACCGCCCATGCATCTTACACCGCACGGCGGAAATTCTCTCCAGTCCATTCTCGTGTGGTTTTTCATCGCGTTGTGGACACTGGTTGATCCTTCATTTCACCAGCGATGTCTTGCCGCCGAATCGCCATCCATTGCCCGCAGAGGCATTCTCTGGTCGATACCGTTCTGGGTCCTCTTTGATGCAATGACGGCGACAGCCGGATTGTATGCGCGCGCAGCTATACCCGATCTCGCGAATCCAGTTATGGCGTTTCCCATGCTGGCCGAGATAACACTTCCTGCATTTGCAAAAGGACTGTTCTATGTTGGCATGCTGGCCACCATCATGTCAACGGTCAATACACTGACATTTGTTTCGGCGGCAAGTATCGGCAGGGATATTGTTTGGCGTATGTCGGCAACCCGGGATGAAGATAGGGCGATTCTCTATACGCGCATTGCCCTCATAGCTGCTGCAGGAGTAGCAATCGGCATGTGTCTCCTTATTCCTTCGGTGATCCGGCAATGGTACACCATCGGTACGATCATCGTGCCGGGATTGTTGATTCCCTTATCGACGAGCTACTTCAATCGGTTGACTGTGAGGCCGCGGTTTGCTCTCTGGTCAATGTGCATTGGGTGCACAGTATCTGCTTGTTGGATGATCGCAGGATGGTCGCGCGAATTCGGTTCGACGGAGAATTATCCCTTGGGTATGGAGCCGATGTTTCCCGGAATGCTTGCATCGTTATGTATTTGGGGATGGGGAATGAAATCTGTCGAACTGCGCGAATCATCACGCTGAGGGGCGCGAGCGTTTCCGCACAATCTCATGCAACAACACTGCACTCGAACTTCCGACATTCAGCGAATCAATTCCTTCGCGCATCGGAATCGCAATGAGTTGCGTCGCAAGTCTTTTGACGTCCTCCGATATTCCCGAGTCTTCCGCCCCGAAAACAACGCAGACATTCCCGTCTGCTTGAATTGCATCGACTGTCGTTGCTGTGTGCGGATGCGCAGCGATGATTGAGAATGAGAATTTCTGCGTGAGAAGCTCCAGTGATTCCCTCAGACTTTTTGCATGAACAACTTCTGTAGTGAATACACCACCCATCGAGTTTCTCACGGCGCGTCGTACGTAGGGACTGCACGAAGTCTCACCAGCCAAAACCGCTTGTACGCCAAACGCGGCGCAGTTTCTCACGATGTTCCCGACGTTTTCCGCATGAGCAATGCCGTCCAGTGCGACAAAGAACAGCGGTGGTTCTTGTCTCCGGGCAGTCTCATCCAGCGGACGTTCGCCTGGCACGCGCCCGATTGCCATGACTCCCTGATGCAACCTGAAGCCGGCAATGGATTCGATGAGTTTGTGTTCAGCAAGGAAAACCGGATAGCGGTTTTCGGGCGCAAGCTCTGCAAGATTCTTGAGTCGTTCAGGGGTAATCAGGAGAGAGACTACCTCAATGCCGGAGCGTAGCAGTCTTTGGACGACCTTCTCGCCCTCGGCAATGAAGATCCCTAATTTCTTATGATCCTCCTGCATCCGCATTGTCCGGTACGGTTCAAGTTCGGGATGATTCAGACTGGTGATATGATGAAGTCCGGGCGGCATTAGCATGAAACATTCTCTTGGTGTTGACGGGTTGCGGAAACCAAGTAGAGAAATCAGTTTCCGAAAGTCAATGGAGGTCCCTTCATGGTAATGTCCCGGTTTGCCGGGACGCTATCCACTTGTGGTGGATCGTCCAACACCGACCTTTCCCGAAGAGATGGCATTGCCAACGGTCGGTGTTGAGACAACGTGGTGACTGAGACACGCCCGCTTCATTGCATTTCACTCGATGGCTTTGTACATTTTTTGAAGAACATTCTTCGTTCACATAGCGGTATCACACCTCATGAGATTATCCGAACGCTTCATCCAATCACTTCCCAAGGTTCTTCTTCACGACCATCTTGACGGCGGGTTGAGACCTTCAACGGTTATCGAGCTTGCTGATGATACGGGATATAAGAAACTTCCTACGCGTGATGCCGGGGAGCTTGCCCGTTGGTTTCATCGGGGCGCTCAGCGCGGGAGTCTGCCGTTGTACCTCGAAGGGTTTGCCCACACGTGCGGCGTTATGCAAACGGAGGAAGCGCTCGAGCGGGTTGCGTACGAAATGATGGAAGATATGTACGATGACGGCGTGGTGTACGTGGAAACCCGTTTTTCTCCTATTTTTCATACGGACAAAGGACTGCATTGGGATGAAGTGGTGAACGCCGTACTGCGTGGCCTGGAGCGCGGGCAAAAAGACTTCGGTGTCCAGTATGGACTCATCATCTGTGCAATGCGCAACATGAGTCTCTCCCAGGAAATGGCTGAGCTTGCCGTGGATTTCAGGGAACGCGGTGTTGTCGGCTTCGATCTCGCCGGTGAAGAAGGTGGCTTCCCTCCAAAAAAGCATGTTGATGCGTTTCACTATATCCAGCGCGAGAATTTCAACATCACGATTCATGCCGGTGAAGCATTCGGCAAAGAAAGTATCTGGCAGGCAATTCAATGGTGTGGAGCGCACAGAATCGGTCATGCGACCCGGCTGATCGACGCCAGCGCGCTGGACAAACATGAACCGAACAAAGTGACGAAGATGGGGTATCTTGCGCAGTATGTCCTCGACAAGCGCATTCCCCTGGAGATTTGCCTGACGAGCAATGTGGATACGGGCGCGGTGAAATCGCTGGAAGAGCATCCCTTCGGAATCCTTCACGCGTATCGTTTTCGGGTCACGCTCAACACGGATGACAAACTCATGAGTAATACCACCATGACGAAGGAATTCAAGATCGCGCATCAGGTATTCAAACTGCGTCTTGAAGACCTTGAAAAGATCACGATCAATTCCATGAAGAGCGCGTTCATCCCCTACAACAAGCGCATCAAGCTCATCTATGACGTCATCAAGCCCGGATACGCAAAGGCACGCCAACGGTTGAAGAGACACTGAACCACATGAACCTGTACGTCATGCGGCACGCAGAGGCAGTCCCCGTCGGCGGCAGAATCCGCACTGATGCCGAGCGGCCATTGACCCAACGCGGTGAAGAGGATGCTGCCGCAATGGGAAAAACACTCGATCGCATTGACCAGAAGGTAAGCGTTGTTCTGACAAGTACGCTCCTCCGCGCAAAACAGACGGGTGAGCATCTGGTCAATGCTTTCAGCAGCGTGCCCGATCTTCGGTCATCACCACTGTTGAATCCCGGCTTTGACCACGAAACGCTGTTGGAAGAAGCCGCGCTCGCCGGCGGAAACGTGGTTGTTATCGGCCACCAACCTGATGTTGGCATGCTGGTGTCATATCTGACAGCGGAATCGTCCCGAAGAGTCTTTGCCATGCCTCCCGGAGCTTTGGTTGCCCTGCGCAGGGAGACGGATCGCATTCCCTTTCATATAGAATGGTGTCTGACGCCAGAAATTTTAAGGGCAACACTCGATGTTTCTTCGGAAGGAATTCAGCGTTGAACGTGATTGTCCATGCCTGACGCGCCTTTTTCACGTCGTGACTTCTTCGCCCTTCTCGCGGCCGGAACCGTCGGCAGCGCGATCCCGTCTTTGGCAAGGGATTCTGTACTCCTTTCCGACGAACCCGTCTCCGCTGATGATGAACACTTCTGGTCTGTTGTTCGCTCCCAGTTTTCGCTGAAGAAGGAACCACTATTTCTCAACAACGGTACGATGGGTCCGTCGCCGCGCGTTGTCCAGGACGCTCTGAGAATGGAAACGGAAGAGATTGACAGAAGTGCGCGCTATGGCGGCTGGGAAGATGTCCGCGCCAGGATAGCCCGCTTTGTTCACTGTGCCCAGACGGAGATCTCCCTCACGCATAACGTCACCGAAGGAATCAGCGTTATTGCCTGCGGGTTGCCGTTGAAACGCGGCGATGAAGTTATTCTCACCAATCATGAACACGCCGGCAATGCAGTTCCGTGGCTTGCCCGTGCCCGAAGAGATGGCATCGTCATCAAAGTCCTTGATCTCCCCTCTACGCACGCTGAAATCCTGAATCGTCTCAATGACCTCATAACAAAACGAACGCGCGTTATTGCCGTTCCTCATATTACCTGTACCATCGGTCAGGTTCTTCCCGGAAAAGAGATCAGCCGTCTCGGTCACGACAAAGGACTGTGGGTGATGCTGGATGCGGCGCACACTCCGGGCATGATGCCTGTGGATGTGAAAGACCTGGAGTGCGATTTCTTCGCGACATGCGGACACAAGTGGATGATGGGGCCCAAGGGGACCGGATTCCTCTACGTTCGCGAAGATGTTCTGCAAGTTGTCGAACCGTATTGGACAGGCGCGCTTGCTGATGCCGGTTGGGACCTTCACAAAGGTACTATGGAATACAGGAAAGATGCGCACCGCTTTGATTTCGGAACACAGAATGCCGCGCTGTATGTCGGACTTGGCGCTGCCATGGATTTTCTCGACAGCATCGGAATGGAGAATGTGGCCGCGCGCGATCAGGCGCTTGCGATGCATCTCAGGCGTGAGCTGAAAGCGCTTGGTGATAAAGTGGAAATTCTCACGCCGGAAGAGCAGGGAGGATATGGTTCTGTCCTCGGTTTCCGTCTTAAGAATATGGCGTACGATAAACTTCAGCCAATGCTTTTGGAAAAGCACAAGATGGTGACACGCATGGTTCCCGAAAACGGCGTGAACTGCAACCGCATTTCGACGCACATCTACAACAATCATGACGAAGTAGCGCGCGTTGCCGAAGCTATTCGATCTGTTGCCTGAGAAATTGCCCAACCACTATCGAAAGGTACTTCCATGAAACTCCTTCTGAGTGTGAGCATCCTGTTTGTTCTCATTGTGTGTGTCGCCCAGCCCGCGTTTACCCAGAAAGCAAAGAAGGATGAGAAGCCCAAGCAGACCACAGAAAGCACGTCGAACGGCTCTCTCAGGGAAGCGCTCTCAAAACATGTTGACAGAGGGTCCAACCTCGGAACCATCAAACGTGTGACGGGCGAATATGTTGTGTTTGAACATGAGGGCGCGACGGTGATGCATCCCTTGCATGCCATCCATACGGTGAAGACATACAAGGATGAAGAATCGGGCGCAGATATTCTTGAAATACGGCTGATGGCTGCAGACTGATGACCCGCGCAATCACGATTCTTGTTTCTGCGGTGTGCATTTCCGGATGCGCCGACCGCAAGGAAGCCCCACCGGTTGTCAACGGGAATGATCGGGAAATCATCAGGGCGAGTGAAGTTATCGGTCCGTACAGTCCGGCGGTGCGCACCGGACCGTTCCTCTTTGTCTCCGGTCAGATTGGTTTGGAGAAGGAATCGGGCGAACTGAAGAACGAGAATATCGAAACCGAAACGCGGCAGGCCCTTGATAACCTCATGATGATTCTTCAGTCGGCGGGGTACGATTCTTCACACGTTGTCAGCACAACCGTATATTTGAAGAACATGAGCGACTATCAGAAGATGAACCTCATCTACGGCGGATACTTTCCGGAAGACGGGTTTCCTGCTCGAACAACGGTTGCTGTGAGCGATCTCCCGCGCCAGGCGAATATCGAGATCACCGCAACGGCGTACAAAGCGCGATAACACATGGAATCATTGATGTCAGAAACAAAGCGAAAAGAAATCAAAGCTCCCCATGGAATGAACCTGTCTTGCAAGGGATGGCTTCAGGAAGCGGCCCTGCGGATGCTCATGAACAATCTCGATCCGGATGTTGCCGAACGGCCTGAAGATTTGATTGTCTACGGAGGCATCGGGAAGGCCGCGAGAAACTGGGAATGCTATGAAGCAATTGTCAGAACACTGAAGAACCTTGAGAACGACGAAACCCTGCTTGTTCAGTCCGGGAAACCCGTTGGCGTATTCACAACGCATCCCAACGCGCCGCGCGTGCTGATTTCCAACTCCATGCTTGTCCCGAAGTGGGCAACGTGGGATGAATTTCGCCGGCTTGATGCTTTGGGGTTGACGATGTATGGACAAATGACCGCGGGAAGCTGGATTTATATCGGCACGCAGGGGATTCTCCAGGGGACCTACGAAACATTTGCTGCCTGCGCTGATCGTTATTTCAAAGGAACACTCGCCGGAAAGCTTCTTGTTACTGCCGGATTGGGAGGAATGGGGGGCGCACAACCACTTGCGGCCACGATGAATGGAGCGGCCTGTCTCGCTATTGAAGTTGACGCTTCGCGCATCGAAAAGCGTCTCAAGACCGGCTACGTGGATGAAATGGCAACGTCGCTTGATGAAGCGTTGTTGATTTTGCAAACAGCCAGAGAGTTGAAAGAGCCAAAATCCGTTGCTTTGCTTGGCAACGCCGCCGAAGTGCTTCCGGAACTTCTTGCGCGGAACATCGTCGTGGACATTCTCACGGACCAAACTTCTGCCCATGATACGCTTACCGGT
>CAZJYO010000127.1:0-8014 GCA_964550275.1 uncultured Chitinophagales bacterium | reverse complement strand
CTTTTTCCCTGTGCTTCCATCACCGGTGCTCCGAAAATACGAAGCATGCAGATCATTTCGGAGCTGGAGTCAACGCCGCGCGGCATGTACACAGGATGTATCGGCTACATAGCGCCGAACCGCGAAGCGCAGTTCAATGTCGCGATCCGCACGCTTGTTCTCGACAAGAAGACAAGTGTTGCCGAGTACGGCGTTGGCGGCGGAATCGTCTGGGGTTCCAATGAAAAGGATGAATACGCCGAGTGTCTCAGCAAGGCAAGCGTGCTCACGACGCGGATGCCTGAGTTCCAGTTACTTGAGACTCTGCTCTGGACTCCTGACGAACAATGTTTCCTGTATCGTCATCACCTTGATCGGATACGCTCATCTGCTGAGTATTTTGGTTACGCCTTCGATGAGAACGCGATACGTAAGGAATTGGAACGCGTAGCCAAAGGTTTGCAATCGCCACACAAGATTCGCTTGCTGGTTGGGCGAAATGGGGACGTACAGGTGGAGAGCAGTCCGGTAGAAAAAGTTCGTGAGCCTGCTCGCGTTCAGCTTGCACGTTCTCCGGTCGATATCGAGAACGTGTTTCTTTATCATAAAACAACACACCGCGCCACCTATGAGAAAGCCCGCTCGGAATGTCCCGGCGTCGATGACGTTATTCTCTGGAACAGCAATGGTGAAATTACCGAATCAACGATCGCCAATGTTGTGGTAGAAATCGATGGCAAACTTGTAACTCCTCCGGTTGAATGTGGTTTGCTCGGAGGGACGTTCCGAGGATTTCTATTAGAAGCGGGGAAGATTCAAGAGCGGAGGATTGCAGTCCAGGAATTGCCAAATGCGAATTCACTGTTTCTTATTAATTCAGTGAACAAGTGGCGAAAAGCAGAGCTGGTACAAGTTCTTTGAATCCGAATAACTGAAATCCTCGTATGCAAATTAGAAGGTCTGAATAACGAATGGAGTGTCGATGCGGGTACAAGTGTGGGTGATATTATTGGTCTCATTTTTTGGTTGCACGAAGATTGAGGCCTCGGCGGGTGACAAGCAAGCGAAACAGGTGAAAGTCTATTCAACGGAGAAGAAAGGATATACAACGGTGGACCGAGTAGTGAAGACAGATGAGGAATGGAAGAAGCAACTGACGGAAGAACAGTTCTACGTTACTCGAAAGAAGGGAACAGAACGTGCTTTCACCGGTGAGTATTGGGACAATCACGAGGACGGAATCTACCGTTGTATCGGTTGCGGCAATGAACTCTACAGTTCAGGAACAAAATTTGAATCGGGAACGGGCTGGCCGAGTTTTTATCAACCTATTGCTCAGGAGAACATCCGCCTCGAGTCGGATCACAGTCTTTTTATGGAACGCACAGAA
This sequence comes from uncultured Chitinophagales bacterium, assembly GCA_964550275.1. Classification (GTDB taxonomy): domain Bacteria; phylum Bacteroidota; class Ignavibacteria; order UBA10030; family UBA6906; genus CAZJYO01. Next base: position 6,645 of record CAZJYO010000127.1, on the reverse strand, counting down.
GTTTTGTGCGCGCGTTGCGATGCGCATTTGGGTCATGTGTTCGATGATGGACCGCAACCAACGGGCCTTCGGCACTGTATCAACTCGGCATCATTGAAGTTTGAGAAGAAGAAGTGAAGGTTTTTCAAAACGCAGCCGTTGACTTCTATTGTTCTAGTGACCTCCAGCACCCATGTGCGTGAGTGAGTAGATCAATGCGTATGTCAGTCCAATTCCCAATGCGATAGTAGTAAGTGTTCTGGCGTGATTAAATTCTTTTGTATGGAGCACCTTAACATTCGAGAGCGAATCATTTCGACACTTCCGTTCCCCTTACGCCTCTCGATGGTTGTATCTCGTAAGAATGCATATCCCAGCGAGTCGGATTCGAAACTGATAATTGTATCATCGATTGTTTGGATTTTGTAGACTCGTAGCGGTCTCGCAATTTCTTCGCTGTCTTCTACCGCAAACTGCCGAGTAGAATAGCACGCGAATGTGCTTAGGGTAAATCCCGCCAGGATAAAGGTGTTCAGAATATTTTTGGCCACAGCCACAGTTCGCGCAAGCCTTGAAAAACAAAGTGATTCCATTCAGGATAAATCAAGAGAATCTTACTCCGAAAATCAATGCGAAGCTTTCCGATCAATGGTGTCGAAGCTTTGCTTGTAACACCCCTTTTCTCTACATTCGTACAGCATTCCTTTCAAACCAACCTCATGAAAATCTACACCAAGACAGGCGACAAGGGAGATACTTCTCTCTTTGGCGGACAGCGCGTTCCCAAGGATGCGTTGCGCATTGATGCTTACGGAACGATTGATGAGCTTAACTCCATTTTGGGAATCATCCGCGCTGATAACGCCGATGCCACGATTGAAAAAGTCCTGGAGCATGTTCAGGGCAAGCTCTTTGACTTGGGAGCCGACCTTGCTACTCCGCGATCATCAACATCAAAAAAGCAGATCAAGCGTATTGATAGCCGTGATGCCCAGCCGCTGGAAAAGGCAATAGACTCGCTCGAACCAAAGCTCAAGCCGTTGCGAAGTTTTATTCTTCCGGGGGGCTCACCCGTGGCGGCAAGAATTCATTTCGCGCGAACTGTATGCCGCCGGGCAGAGCGCGGCATCGTACGTCTTTCGCGTCATGAAGATATTGGCGATGCAATAGTCGTGTACCTTAACCGGTTGTCTGATCTTCTGTTTGTTCTCGCCCGCTACGCGAACCAGGTTGCTGATGTTCCAGAAACAAAATGGAAGCCCTGAATTGCGCCGCGCGTTCAGCTTCTTGATTGTCGCCCTTCTTGTCTTGTCCTTCGTGTCTTTCAGTCAGACAGAATTCTCCCAGGAAAAGGCCCTGGAATTTCTTTCTGTTCTGGTGAACGAAATTGGTCCGCGCCCAATGGGTTCTCCGAACGAACAACTGGCTCTCGGTTTCGCGGTGGCAAAGTTCCGCGAATTTGGCTGCGACGACGCGTACGTGATGCCGATGAAGGTTGCGGGTGAAACTCACACGTCAAGCGGAGTTGCGATTGGCGTAAAGCGCGGGACATCGGGAAGAATTATCATCATCGGCGGTCACATTGATACCTCAGGGCCTGATGTTCCCGGTGCAAATGACGACGGCTCCGGAACGGCGTGCGTTATCGAACTCGCGAGAATCATTGCGAAAAGACAAACTTCGCATACAGTGCTCTTTTGTTGCTGGGGTGGGGAAGAAGACGGGCTCCGTGGAGCGAAACACTTTGTGGATACCTTTGCGGATATCGACAGCGTCGAAGTGATGATACAGCTTGATATGGCGGACGGTGGCGGCCCTCTGCTTGTGGAGCCAAACGGATCAACGGGAAGCACGCCCCAATGGCTTGTGGAGAAGGCATTCGATATTGCTCACCGCGAGCTGGGTTACAACGATGTTGTGTACTGGACGCAGGTTTCGACGATGAACCGCGTCATGCATGGGGCATTCGGCTCCGACCATGTCGCTTTTCTTGACAAAGGAATTCCCGCGATTGATTTCACCAGTGATGTCAACCGACCGATTCATGTGCCTCAGGATAGTTGGGAGAACTTCGTTCCGTCCGGCCTGAAGCGTTCAGGCGATATCGCCCTGAAGTTGTTTGAACATCTTGATGGAATTGCCACCGAACGCGGGATTGATCACTACCTTCTTTTTCAATTCGGGTCTGCTCTTATTTTCCTGCCGTATTGGTTCCTTTGGACAATCATTTCTCTTTCACTTGTGTTGACGGGGCTTGCATTTTCCATTTTGCAAAAACACCGGACTCCTTTGAATGCTGCCGCAGTTGTGCGATGGTCCGGTTTCAAAATCCTGATGTTTTGGCTTCTCATCCAGACCTTTATTTGGTTGTCGGAAGCTTTTGCGGGTACGCTGTTCGGATACAGGTTTCCATGGGTGAACAACTTCACCGGCTACTGGGCACTCGGGATTGTCTCCGGGGTTTTGGGATTGTGGTGCGTCCTTCAGTTCACACGCCGGTTCCGCTTGACTGGAGACGCATTTGTCTATTGTCGGGTCGCGATAATCTTGTTTGCTGTCTTCACGGTTCTTGCATCGGTCTCCACTCCTGAGTTCGGAGTTTACTTTGCAGTATCGTCCGCGTTTGTTGCATGGGCGTTTCTTATCCAATCACCTGTTCCGCGGCTCCTGCTGTTCCTCGCTGGTTTTCTGGTGATATACAAACTCGTGTTCTTCGAGGCGGTCGAATTATTTCAACGGCTTCTGACAATGAATCAAGTCCACTCCGTGACGGGTTTGATCATGTACGAGGCAACATTCATCGTGGTGTACACGTTGATCTTCCTGCCGTTTGCATATGCCTTCATCGGATTGCACAAGTCTTCGGGGGTTGACCTCATCAGATTGCGGTGGCTGAAAACGAACACCGGGTTCGCACTAATTCTTGGTACGGCAATTCTTCTGCTCATTGTGCTGTCCCGTGCTGAAGTCTATGATCGTTTTTGGTACGACCGCATTATGATCGAAGAGGAACTTGTGAATGCGGGTGATTCTTCCAGGGTTGTCATTCAGGGATCGGAAGATCTCGACGGTGTTTCCATGAATGCTTTTGGAGAACAGAGCATCATTGATGGCGAGGGAAACTATAAGGAGTTTTCGGTCGCGAATGGGATAGCAAAGACATGGGCATCCGTTGAGCGGACGACGGGGGAATCCGATTCAAGTTCCACTGATTCCACCTTTGCGCTCGGCCGTACCATGATTATTCATTCGGTGTTGAGTCCGCTGCGCGTCACGGTCAGCTATCGAAGCGCTCTACCCTACAAGGTCGTATCGGAATGGGAGCACAAACAAAGCAGGCAGCAAACGACGTTCAGCTGGTATGCATTTCCTGAAATGCCCGTCACTCTTCATGCGACCTTCGAAGGAACAGCCGGACAAAAAATCGTCGAAGAAGTCCGTCTCAGGTATGATTCACTTGCCTCACCCGTCAGACTCTCCCGGGAGTTTTCCAATGTCTCTTATCGCACGAGCATCGTTCTGACGGACACCATCACTATTTCTTCCGGTCATCATCCCGTGGCTGATCTCGCGCGATGAAAAAGCGTTCTACGGCAACAAGCAGTTTTGGAACGAAAGGCAGAGCCGGGCATGATGCTTCCCGTTTTTACGGAAGCAAACTGTACGAAGGCGTCGGTGAAGTTTCCGGAAGAACCGGCGAAGACAATGTTCTTCCAGTGGAATTACTGGACAGGATTTTCCTGAAAAGCGCCGAGCAGATGGATGAGCTTCCTGATAACAGCATCCATCTCATGATTACCTCGCCGCCCTACAATGTGACAAAAGAATACGATCAGGACCTTTCTCTCTCCGAGTATCGCACACTTCTCCAGCGCGTTTTTCGCGAAACCTTGCGCGTACTGACTCACGGGGGGCGCGCCTGCGTCAACATCGCCAACGTTGGACGGAAACCGTATCTTCCGCTTCACGCATTCATCATCGAAGACATGATCGAAATGGGATTCCTGATGCGCGGGGAGATCATTTGGGATAAAGGGGCGAGCGCGAGCCCGTCAACTGCATGGGGAAGCTGGCAATCCGCATCGAATCCGACTCTGCGCGATGTGCATGAGTATATCCTTGTGTTTTCCAAAGGACAGTTCAATCGCGAGAAGGAAGAGAAATCGGATTCCATCGGGCGCGATGAGTTTCTGGAGTTCACAAAAAGCGTGTGGACATTTTCGGCTGAACGCGCGACGAAGGTGGGTCACCCGGCTCCTTTTCCGCGCGCATTGCCTGAACGCTTAATCAAATTGTATTCATTTGAGGGCGATGTCGTTCTTGATCCATTCTGTGGAAGCGGCACAACGTGCCTCGCGGCGAAGTCATGCAACAGGCATTACATTGGATACGAAGTGAAGGAGGAGTACATACAGCTTGCGGAACGCCGGCTCACGGCCGGGCAGGAACTTCATTCCTCCAAAATACCATGAACGACCCCGTTCTCGAAGTATCAAACCTTGTTAAAAGGTACGGAGACCTTCTCGCTGTTGATGCGATCAGCTTTCATGTGAACCGCAAGGAGATCTTCGGAATCCTCGGGCCGAACGGCGCAGGGAAAACAAGCACGCTGGAAATGATCGAGGCCCTGAGAAGTATTGATGGCGGCAATGTGCGGGTGAATGGCCTCGATGTGAAAAGCAATTCGCGCGAAGTAAAGAAGATCATCGGCGTTCAACTGCAATCGTCATCCTTCTTTGACAAGCTCACGCTGAGCGAACTGCTTGTGCTCTTTGGAGAAATGTACGGCCGAAACATTGACCCTGTGGCACTTTTGTCGGAAGTTGAACTGGAAGACAAGATAGCATCGGATGTGCGTTCTCTTTCCGGGGGACAGAAACAACGCTTCTCCATAGCGGCGGCGTTAGTCAATGATCCGGTTGTTCTTTTCCTCGATGAGCCGACGACCGGCCTTGATCCGCAGGCAAGACGGCACTTGTGGGAAGTCATCAAGCGCATACGGAGCGAAGGGAAAACGATCGTCCTGACCACGCATTACATGGAAGAGGCAGAAGAACTTTGTGACCGCGTTGCAATCATGGACGGCGGGCGTATTGTTGCGCTCGATAAACCTCATGCGCTTATCGCAAACCTCCTTGCTGCAGGTTTTAAGCGTGACAGGGTTGAACGACTTGCCACTCTGGAAGATGTCTTCCTGCATCTGACCGGTCGATCGCTGAGGGAGGACTGATGCATCTCAAGTGGAAGCTCATGCTCGCATCCCTGAAGATGTTCTTCCGCCAGAAGGAAGCAATCATCTGGACGATGTTGCTGCCTGTGCTGATGATTGTGTTGTTCGGGTTTGTCCGTTTTGATTCTCTCGGTTACCTTGAAATTGGTGTTGCGGGTTCAAACAACGCGCAGAAATTCACTCAATCGTTGAAAGAAGTCGCGACGGTGAAGCTGCACACCGGGACCATGGAGGAGGAGCTGAATCAGTTGCGCAAGGGGGAACGAGATATCGTTCTCATTGTCCCGCCTGATTTTGACCCTTCGCAATCATGCACTCTTGTGGTGCAGACCAATCAGGGAAGACCCCAGCAATCCCAGCTTGCGATGTTGATTCTTCAACGCATTACCGATGAAGATGTGTTTGAGACCCATGCTCCTGCAAACCGGGTTGTCTTTAAGGCAGAAGCGGTTGACAGCAGAAACCTGACGTATCTGGATTTTCTTCTTCCGGGCGTTCTTGCAATGTCGATCATGCAAATGGGCGTGTTCGGGGTCGCGTTCGGTTTCGTCTCGTTGAAGAAGCGCGGCATTCTCCGGCGGCTTTCGGTCACGCCAATCAAGCCGGATGACTTCATTCTTGCCCAAGTTGCCATGAGGTTGATCGTCGTGATACTTCAAATGGCGTTGCTGGTTTCCATTGGACTCATCTTCTTTGATCTTCATTTGTCCGGAAATCTTCTTGAATTGTTCTTTGTGGGTATCATTGGCGCCGTGGTGTTTCTCGGCATCGGATTTGCGCTGGCTGGCGTTTCCACATCGGAGGATCAGGTTGCACCGTTGGCAAACATTATTGCTATGCCGATGATGTTTCTCTCCGGCGTGTTCTTCGGAAGAAACACGCTTCCGGATATTGTTTATACAATCACCGGTTTTTTCCCCTTGACGTTTCTCGTGGACGCGATGCGCAGTATCGCAATTGACGGAGCATCGTTGTTCCAGGTCGGGCCGCAACTTGCCGGACTTGCTATTTGGGGCGTTATTACCTGCCTTCTTGCCGTGAAAATTTTCCGCTGGGAGTAAGATGAAAGGTCAAGTGATTCTAGGGTTGTGTATTATCGTTGCTGCTGCTGTATTTGGCGCGTTCTTTTATCAAAGCAGGATGCCTGAAAGCAGTGTGCGAGTTGTTGGTGCAGCGACAAAGCGTTTCGATTCCGATATTGTGAAATGGCGAGTCACGCTCAGCAAGGGTGTCGGGCTGAACGAAATGCAAAAAGGTTACCAGCAGGTTGCGAAAGACCTTGAGATCATTAAATCGGTGCTTGGACAAAATGGCATCGGACCTGACAAAATCAATGTTCAGCCCGCCACTGCACAATCGATGTACGGTCAGGGAGGAGGAATTGCCGGATATAGTATTCAGCAATCGTTGTTCGTTGTATCAACAGACGTTGCGAA
>CAZJYO010000126.1:7203-8077 GCA_964550275.1 uncultured Chitinophagales bacterium | reverse complement strand
TGAGAAAGGCGTCCTCAAACAATTCGACATTCAGGAAGTCCGGATTCTGTGTTCCGGCGTTCGCGCCGTACCGGGGAAGGTTCGGATATTGCTTGACGGTAATGCGATCCGTGACCTTCAGCGAGACCTTGAAATCGCCGGCAGTCTCATCGTGCATCAGTTTCATCTTTGCGGGGTCGGGAAACGCGTACAAGGCAAAGTCACCGGAGACTGTGGGAAACAGGTTTGAGTACTCTGCAAGCGCTCCACTCTCAAACGATTTCCTGTTTTTTTGTTGAGCATACACTTGCCCGATCCAACCGCGGTACTTCCATGAGGAAGTCCCGAAGCGAATCCCCCTGCTTGCCCATAATCGAATCCGGTCGCGGTTGCGCAAGGCATATTCTGACATGCCAACGTCCGAAGGTGCGCCAAAGAGCGGAAGCGTACCATCGCGGTTTTTTTTCGGCAGGTTCATCCAACGATCTCGCCAACGTGATGAATCCAATTAACAAAAATCCCGCGGGTGAGTCCATATACACCCAACGGGAGCACCAACACCATGAAGCCGGCCGTGAACGCGTGTGTCTATCTCACAAGCAACAGTTTCCTTGTCTGAACAAATCCGTTTCCCCGCGCCCGAACGTAATAGACCCCCGAGCCAGCGGGCAATCCATCCCTGTTGCGCCCATCCCACACAACGGCATGCTCTCCCGGCTGTATCACGGCATCGACAAGACGACGTATCTCCTGACCGAGATGATTCTGGACGGAAACAGAAATGCGCAGGGCGCGATCAACGGTGTAGCTGATCGTCGTTGAGGGGTTAAACGGGTTGGGATAATTCTGGCGAAGCTCGAACCCGCGTGGGACAGCCACACCATCATCAACGCAG
>CAZJYO010000126.1:1785-7193 GCA_964550275.1 uncultured Chitinophagales bacterium | reverse complement strand
CCATACTCCTCTCCCCAACGTTGCAACGCGGAGAGTTCTATCGAGAGGATGGTAGTGAATGTCCAGCGCATACACGAGCGGCAATCCGTCATTGTACTCGAACCAGGTTTCTCCCGCATCCGTGGAGGCAAACACACCAAGATCAGTGGCAACATACAGGTGGTTCGCCGCGTACGGGCTTATTGCTATCGCGTTCATCGTAATATCGGGAAGGTTGGCGGTGATATCGCTCCACGTTGAACCAAAATCCGTCGATCGTTTGATGTGATCCTGGTTTGCATACACGCTGTTCCGCACAGCATAGAGCGTTCCGGTCGTTGAAGGATCAACTTCAAGGTCAACAACTCTCCATGAAGGAATGGAGGGATGAACAATGGGGGTCCATGCATCACCGCCGTTCTTGCTTCTCCACACCGTCCATGAGGTGTTGGTGTAGGAATGGGCATAAAGAATGCCGGGGTTCTGTCGATCAATGGTCATTGTATAGACATTCGGAATGTCTGCAATGGGAGTCCACAAACCACCGCCGTTTGTCGTCCTGAAGATTTTCGTGTACCCTGCGCAATAGAGCGTTTCAGGATTGAACGGATGCATTAACAAGGGTGAAAAAAGTTGGCCGGCCTCGGTCATGCCATTATTGATCGGAAATGTTGCGGTCCGCCAATTCACCCCGCCGTTTGTCGATTTTACATGATACGCCATGAAGAGATCGCCGTACAATATGTCGGGGTTCGAAGGATGAATGATTGCCTGTGAGCCATCACCTGTTGCCCAGCGAAACCATCGCGTGTTGCCATTTGTGGAGTTCAACCTCTGAAGTCCGTGGTCCTGGAATCCGCCGATCATTCGGTTGGTATCCGAGGGCGCGCTGGCAAGGCGGTACAGTTGTCCTGTGACAAGGCCGTTGTTGATCTTGTTCCACCAAAGGCCGCCGTTGGTAGATTTCTGCACGCCGCCGTCATTGAAAATGTAAATGGTCTGTGGATCGACGGGATCAAATCCAACATCCCATTGATCAACATACGTGAGGCCTGCGTTACTATATTGAACCCCGTTCGATGTCCAGTCATGCCACGTCCAGCTTGAACCGCCATTGCTCGTGCGAAAAAGTCGGACACCTCCGAAAATCACGAGATTCGGGTTCACTGGCGAAACACCGATCACATTGTTTGCCCACCCTATGCACACGGAGGAGTTTTGGTAACAATACACATTGGGCGCGTTGGCCATGACATTCCAGGAATCGCCGCCATCGGTTGTTTTGTACAGGCCCAAAATTCCAAACGTCGAGCTGTTGGTGACACCGGCATACATCATGGATGGACTGGATTTGCACAAAGCGATGCTGGTTAACCCGACTTCACTACCGACAGGAAGGCCGTTTGCCATCCGAACCCATGTTGTGCCTCCGTTCGTTGTCCGATAGATCCCATCATTGCGCAGGGGAGCGTACATCATACCGGGTGATTGAGGATTCAGGAGAACTGTTTCGGCTCGGCCTGATTTCAGAAGTGACCACGTCTCACCATCGTCTGTGGATTTCCAAATACCGGTGCTTGCTGCCAGAAAAACCGTGCTGTTGTCATTCGGATGCCACACGAGTTCGGATGTTCCGACCGACGCCGAAAGGGGAAACGTAAATCCTGTTGTTTCCCACGAGAGCCCGCGGTCAGTGGACTTGAGGACCCCCACCCCAAACGCGAGCGCAAGCGCGTTGTACCGGTCAACACCCGTTCCCATGAGCATGATATTGCGATCTGACGGTTTTATCGCTATGCACGACACATACAGTGATGGCAGTTCATCTGTCATGGAATGCCATGAGTCGCCTCCGTTTGTTGACCTCCACAGTCCCCCTGACCCCGCACCGGCCCACAGAGTCAGATGGTCAGTGGGATCGATCGCGTGACAGAGCATTCGACCGGACATGGAATCAATCGTATTGGGGCCGAGACTCATCCACTGGGGAGACGGCATCGTACTCTGGATTGTCATCGTCGCGGCCCGCATGCGATAAAATTCGTTCCAGCGGTGGCGTTCGTCAACAACACCATCGGCATTGTAACGCATATCGTACAACCACCGGTCACGCGCCCGAACAGATTGGTCGCCTTCAATGGTCTTTCCGTCCGTGATTGTTTCACCATCATCAATTCCCGCTTTGTGATCCCCCTCTCCGTCAACCTTCACGACAAAGATCAACATCGCAAGCACCATGTATCGGATTGTGTCCCGCATACATTTCATTGATCAGCCCGTCCGGGTTTATCCACCGCGGGTGGAGTCGGGGGATTCGCAATAATCAGTTGTCCAGCCGTACTCACCTTCACCCAATACCCCCTTCCCGGAAGCAACTCGGTCGTTTGGACATATCCGGACGGTCCAAATTCGAAGAAGGGAGAATCAATGGATGTTCCGACCGGCGTTACGGACTCTGTCGAAACCGGCAATGAAATTGTCCCAAGAAGATTCCACAAGGCATCAACGCCAATCGTATCGGCATGGATTTGCCGGCCAATGTGCGAAAATGTTGCGGTGGACGGAAACTTGATCCAATATGCAGTGCCGACAGAAAGAGAATCCGACGGGACATAACCAACACCCGGTTGAAACCTGAATGGCACTGATGCAGCTTCCGGAAACAGCACGGCAGCCAACGCATTTTCGAGTTCGACGCCAACCGAAACGATGTTCCAACCGGCGACCACCGGGGTATTGACATTAAACGCGTTCCCCTCGGTTATCGACAGGAATTGGTCAGTAGAAATATTGGTGAGAACTTCCTTCATGCCGAGAGGCCATTCGAAAACGATTGAGTCTGCCACGATGGCGTCTCCGAGTCCAACATGCAATTCAAGACTGTTGTGGCCGTTGAATGTATTCTGGGACGACACTTCACGCAACTGCCATGTCGCTATCCCGCCGATCGTTGCTTTCACGCGCACACGGGTTCCGATCGCGGCGCGGTTGGATACCGTTCCAACGCACCGAATCTTCAACCAATGATTTCCCGCCGGTGTATCGTTGCGGTACAGCGACTGTGGTACGCCCGGACTCATGACAACAAGGTCAAGATCGCCGTCGTTATCATAATCACCTGCTGAGGCCCCGCGATGCGTGAGTGCCGAAGACATTGGCGTGGTCAGAGTCGTGAATGTCCCATTACCGTTGTTTCTGTAATAGCGGCCCGGCTGGTTTGAGTCGTTGCCGACATAACAATCCTGGTCTCCATCATTATCATAATCGGCCCAAACAGAGGAGAGTGAAAAACCTGCATCCGTGACAATACTTCCCGTCGAGATTCGGGTGAACGTCCCTCCATCATTCCGGTACAGACGATTCGGCATCCCGGACGGGAGCCCGCCCCAGTAGTTCGTCAAGTATGCATCGAAGTCACCGTCGTTGTCATAATCAACCCAATTCCATATCTGCCCATCCTGGGCATCTGTCGCAATCACTCCGGTCGTGATCCGTTCAAAATATGGCGTGTCTGTTTCGGCAAGCATGTTTCTATAAAGGTAATCCGGCGTTGTTGTTCCCACAGCGGGTCCCGCGCCAATAAAATAATCCATGTCTCCATCCTGGTCAAAATCAGACCATGACCCAACGGTGTACGCAGCTAATCCGGTGACAATCGGTCCGGAGGTTACCTTCGTGAAAGTGAAATCAGGCGGACCGTTGTTGAGCAAAAGGTGGTTTGGTGTGGGTGTAACGGGAACAAAGTTGGCGGGGTGGGTTATTGCAAGGTCAACGTACCCGTCATTGTTATAGTCAGCCCAAGCGCATGCCCATCCCGGATTACTCGCCCCATCACCGATTACTCCCGCGGTGATCTTGGTGAAGACTCCTCCGCCGTCGTTGCGGTACAAAAAAGAGGTTGCGCTTGCAATAAAGCAGTCGAGATCGCCGTCGTTGTCGTAGTCGGCCCAGCTGTTTCCGTTCCCGATGATCGAAGCGGAAATCGGCTGGTCCGTGCCCAAAGTTGTCACAAGGCTCGTGAATGCTCCACCGCCGTCATTCCGGTACAGCTTGTTGTTGTTGACGAAGAGATCAAGGTCGCCATCATTATCAACATCCACCCAGCTTGCGCCCGAGTATCCGCCAGGTCCCGCATCGGAGGCAATGGGGTTGGATGCATCTGTAACCCGTGTGAACGTCTGGCTCCACGCCGGTGCCGCAATCAGGATCACTACAACGATCAATGTTGAAAAGACGGGTTTCATGGTTCTCTCCGTTCATCCAGGTTTGTCAGGGTATGGTGAAGTATACATGAATGGAGTGAACCTGGTTATCCCCCTGAATGGGGGAATTCTTGAACGGAGAGTCGGATGGATACAGACTTCGTGGAGCGAGGGTACGTTAGCGCCAACCGGTTATGAGCTTGACAATGTTTTTTCGTAGATCGTCGTATGCACCATTGTCCTGATTACAGAAGGCAATGAACGTCAGGTCCTGGGCTGGAAAGTAGCGGAATTCAAAGTTCACGCCGCGGGCAATGCCACCATGTCCGAACGAATAAACCTTGCCTTCATTGTTCATCTCGAAGCCGTAACCATAATCCATGGATGCATTCATCCCGCGCGTTTTCGTGGTGGAGAGCATGGACACAACATTTTTGGGAATAAGTTTTCCGTCAAGAAGCGCTCTTGCAAACTTCAACATGTCGTGTGTTGTCGAGTAACAACCACCTGCGGCTGTTCCCCGCGCTCCACGTTCAACGGTCTTCCAACCCTTCGCATTTTTCTGCAATGGCTCCGCAAGATCAGGTGAGGAACCATCACGCAGGTAATAGTCTGTTTTTGTCATGCCGGCGGGCCCGGTAACGTTGACGCGCATGTAGTCGTAGAAATCCATCCCGCTCACCTTCTCAACAATAAGTCCGGCAAGAATGAAATTGGAGTTGCTGTACTCGAACGCAGTACCGGGTTCAAAACCCACACCCGCCCTGTACACCCAATACAACATCTGCCCGTTGTTGGTGATTTGTTTCCATTGCTTTTCGTATTCCGCATCCCAGTACTCCTTCACACCGGATGTGTGCGAGAGCAGGTGATGCACCCTTGCTTTGCGGGCAAAGGAAGCATCGGGAAAATCCGGAAAGAACTTCACCAGGGAATCGGTATAGGCGAGCTTGCCTTTTTCAACGAGTTGGGCAATTGCCACGGCTGTAAACATCTTGCTTCCGCTGGCCATGTTCATGCGCGTGTCAGCGGTCAGCGAAACAGTTTGCCGTGCATCGGCAAAACCAAATGTCCTCTCGAAGAACGGAGTAGCTCCTTGCGCGATCAAAACACTGCCCGCGAGGTTATTTTCTGTAATCAGTTTGTCCACATACCCGTGGAGCCAGTCGAGGGTTCCTGTTTCATGAACGGCGCCATTGTGCAGGTCCACAGGTTCAGCAACATCAG
>CAZJYO010000126.1:0-1775 GCA_964550275.1 uncultured Chitinophagales bacterium | reverse complement strand
AGCAATGAAAACAAGAGCCGATATTTTGTGGGGCGGCGTGGACTCCAGTTGAAACTGAAAGTCCTTCCATGCAACAGCCCCGAGGGTTCTTGCATACACATGCAAGAAGTACCGTGTCGGGTCAACATGTGACTGCACAGCTTCAGCATGATGATAATCCATTGCACCGTAGTCATCATGCATGCGCGCCAGCTGACGAACCAACCGCTCCTCACCGATCTCCTGCAATGTTGAGTCCGAATACATCGTATGGACGGCCTTTTTGTAGCTCTCCGCAGTTCCAACCTCTATCGCGTTGATAAACACAGCTCCATAGCCTTCGACGCGTTGCCGGTCTTTTATTGAGAGAGTCTTTCCGGATTGCGCATTCGCCTCGTGGTACAAGAATACGAACGCAACAACAGTCAGAACAACGGGCAAGGCATGTCTCACATGATTCCTCATTTCCGCGAATGTGGCGATGGTCTCTCTACAAATGCGCGGCAGGGTTGTTCTGCTCACGTTGGAGGATTTTCACAGGGGCTTCAACTCAACAATTGGAACTTTGAATGCGAGGATTGTTCCTTTCCCCGCAGATGACTCAATAGCGACTTCGCCTCCCATCTTTCGTGCGCGGCTGTGCATATTGGAGATTCCCGTGCCCGCATCCGGGTTTTTTCCCGTGAACCCAACGCCATTATCGGAGAGTCGGATGTACAGTATCCGGTCCTCAACGCGAAAATCGATTTCGACCTGACTGCACCGTGCGTGCCTCGCGCTGTTCGTCATGGCTTCTTTGAAGATCAGGACAACCTGCCTGCGCATTTCCATCGGCAGGCGGATGCCGGAAAATCCCTCGGCAATGCCTTTCGCCTGAAACGCCATACCGGTCTTGTAGAACAATTCATCTCCAAAGTCCTTGAGTCGCACGGCAACTTCAAACAGGGAGTCGTTGCGCGCGTCCATCGACCAGATAAAATCCCGCGTTCCGTTAAACAGGTGATTGGCGTTATCGCGAATCGCCTCCAACAATTCCTTCACTTCACCGGAGGAATCAGCCAGTTTCCTGCTAGCGGTTTCCGACAACAGGTTAATGCGCGTCAGTCGATGTCCCATTTCATCATGAAAATCACGCGCAGTCCGAATGCGCACACTTTCCCGTTCCTCCTCACGAGCACGTTCAATCTCAAGCCGTCTGTTGATTTGACTGCGTACCCGGATGCGGTATGCGGCAAAAGTGAATCCGAGAACAAGGGCAAGCGCGGCGGAAAGAAACCACCCCGTCCGCCAGAGGGGAGGCATGATCGTCACGGTGAGCGTGACGCCGTTTTCCTTCCAAACACCATCGTTGTTTGAGGCCTTGACGCGGAAGTGATAACTCCCCGGAGAGAGATTCGCATACGTTGCATTCCGTCGCGTTCCACTTGCCACCCATGCATCATCAGCTCCCTCCAGCATGTACGCATAGCGGTTCCGCTTCGCATGCGTGAAGTCGATCCCGAGAAACTCGAACGAGAGTGTATTCTCCGTATGATCAAGTTCAACCGATGCCGGACCGCTGACCATGGAAATCAGGTCAGCCTGTTTTCCGGGAATCTGGACATGCATCAATACCACGCGTGGAGGAGTCGTATTGAGCGTGATGCTGTCCGGATGGAACATGGTGACGCCATTGGGACCGCCGAAGAACATCCTGCCGGAACGATCCTTCAGACAAGCATTGCGGAAAAACTGACTGCTCTGAAGTCCGTCATGTGCTTCAAATGTGTGTACCTGCCCTGTTTGCGGGTCAAGAC
>CAZJYO010000125.1:0-8090 GCA_964550275.1 uncultured Chitinophagales bacterium | reverse complement strand
CGAAAAGCAAAGCAGAACGGCTCGATTCGTGGTTAATTCTTTTTAATACCTGTACCGCAAATCCGTTGCAAAAACACAAGGATTGTGTCATTTAGTCACTATGCCATCGCGTTGAGAACCGGAATGCCCCCGATTCTTCCGGTTGGCGGTCTGGGATGACTTTTGTATCTTCCCTGTGCCAAATTTCAATCACTTGTCTTTCGAAACCCCGATGATGCCCTCTGCATTGATGAAGCATATCCTGAAAACGGCCTCCAACACAAAGAAGACCATTGTGTTGCCGGATGCCGCTGATGAGAGAACCATTCTTGCGGCGCGGCAGCTTGTCGACCGCGAAATCGCAAATCCTATTCTTGTCGGCAGTGAAATCGAAATAATTGCACAGGCAAAGAAGAACGCAACTGCGCTTTCGGGGATTCGTATTGTCGACCCAAAAACCTCCGGGAAGCTCAGTGACTTTTCCCACATCTTTTTCAATGCAAGGAAAGAAAAGGGGCTGAAGTTCGATGAAGCCCAAAAGCAGCTCCTCCATCCGTTGTTCTTTGGAGCAATGATGGTACGCGAGGGAATGGCGGATGGCAGCGTCGCGGGTTCTCTTTCTACTACCGGTGACGTGCTGCGCGCGGGACTCCAGGTGATCGGACTTGAAGAAGGCATCAGTGTTGTTTCGAGTTTTTTCCTGATGGTGTTTCCACACCAGGTATTCACTTTTGCTGATTGCGCGGTTGTTCCGGATCCCTCTCCAGAACAACTCGCGGACATCGCGATTTCGTCCGCGGAAAATCACAAACGCCTCACGGGCGAAGAACCGCGGGTCGCCATGCTTTCTTTTTCAACAAAGGGGAGCGCGCGGCACGCGCTTGTCGAAAAGGTCCTGAAGGCAACATCATTACTCAGGGGGAAGCGACCGGACCTCCTCGTTGACGGAGAACTTCAGCTTGATGCGGCTATTGTTCCGGGTGTGGCGCAATCCAAAGCCCCGGGAAGTCCGGTAGGCGGACGCGCAAACGTTCTTATCTTTCCGGACCTCAATGCAGGGAACATCGGCTACAAGCTTGCACAACGACTCGGAGGAGCCGAAGCCATCGGCCCGATTGTTCAGGGGTTACGCAAGCCGGCCTTTGATCTTTCGCGCGGCTGCAGTGTTGAAGATATCGTCAACGTCGCCGCGATCAACGCTGTTTTGGGGTGAGCAGCGCTTTGTTGAACTTTTCGCCGAGTTCGGCAAACGTAAGCTTAATGGAAAAAGGCCCGGCCGCGTAAGGAGCAACGTCGTAGCGATTGAAGAGAAACAACAGACCGTCCTGCTGAACAACAAAGGATTCAAGCTGTTCGTTTGTGAGAGCTGCGACGGAACCGTCACGGACAAATGTTGCCCGGTCATCCTGTTTGAAGCGCGATAACAACATGTCAGAGATCTGTGCGCGGTATGCCGTATCTCCGGAAAAGAAATCAGCAAGAGTAACACGGCGGGCTTTTCCGTTGACCATCCCGACGTTGAACACGACAAACCTAGAATTTCCGTGGGCACCGCCGGTGTATTCCGTTACTTCACACTGCACGCTGATGAACGCGGTCGTGTCCGCGTAACGCACCACATAATCGATCGATTGCTGATACGGCGCGGTTGGCATGCCAAGACTTTCCAGGGTTTTCTTGGTGTCCTTGACAAATCGTTGTTGCTCCTTGCGAACCCGGCGAAGAATGAGTCTGTTTGCTTCGCGTGCGACTCCTGTCCGTTCGCTGAACTTCGGATATGTCGCAACCGCATTGTACAACCCCTGCCTTGTTGATTTCAGAGTTTGGGGTTGCGCCCCGCAAAACAATGTTGCCGGGAGCAAAACAACAAGAAAAATCGCACACCGGTATTTCATAGTGCCGGATTTCATCCAAACAAAATATACGTCAACTGTTGACCATTCACCATGCTTGTCTTCCGCGCAATTGTATTTTCGCTTCTGATTCCGGGAACGGTTGGCGGACTCATCCCCCACCTTCTCGCCGTCTCTTATCCCGCTGCGGATTTCGGCACGTTGCGATACGCCGGTTTTGTCTTGATCCTCTTCGGGCTTTCATTCTATCTGGCAAGCGTTCTCCGGTTCATTCTCGAAGGCAGGGGAACGCCGGCAATCTGGTTCACCCGCAAACTCAGGTCGGTCATCGGTGAAGAACCGGTTGCGCTGGTAACGCAAGGTATCTATCTCTATTCGCGCAACCCGATGTACCTCGGCGTTCTCTCTGTTGTTGCCGGAACGGGGATTCTGCGCGAGTCGCCTGCCGTATTGGTGTATGCCGCATTCCTTTTGACTGCCTTCTATTGCGTGGTTGTTTTCATTGAAGAGCCGCATCTACGAAGAAAGTTCGGCAGTTCATATGAATCATATCTCACAACCGTACCCCGGTGGCTTGGGAAGCGGCGAAAACCCTGATCGCTTCTTGAATCCCTGAATCCTTTCCCGTACAATAATTGCATGTCTGTACAACAAATACAGGACTTCTCCATGAAACGCGGAATCACTTTCGCATTCACAATTGTTACACTCTGCCTCCTCTTTCCCTCCGCCGCCTGGATGGACGAAGGAATGTGGCTCCTCGATTCCGTGGAGAAGCTTCCGCTGTCGAAAATGAAGGCCCATGGACTCAAGCTTACTGCCAAACAGATTTTCAATCCTGAGGGGACGAGTCTTACTGACGCCATCGTGCTTCTCCCCGGGGGAACGGGCGGATTCATTTCCAAGGAGGGGCTGATCGTAACCAACCATCATATTGCTTTTGCGGGAATTCAATCACTGAGTTCAGTCCACGACGATTACCTGAAGAATGGATTTCTCGCAAGAACCAAGGACGCGGAACTTTCCACATCCTATACTGCTGAAATCGTCAGAGGTATTCGTGATATCACTTCGGAGGTCCTTGGCGTCGCGAGCGACACCATGTCCAACGAGGAGCGCGCAAAGGTTATCCAGGCGAAGATGCGTTCCATGGAAGCCGCCGCGAAAGGAAGTTCACTTCACACATTCCGTGCGTCTGAATTGTACAACGGGGTAAAGTATTATCTGTTCGAGTTTGAAACATTGAGAGACGTCCGGCTTGTGTACGCCCCTCCGGGTTCTATCGGGAACTATGGAGGAGAAGTGGATAACTGGACGTGGCCGCGCCACACGGGGGACTTCGCGCTGATGCGGGCGTACGTCGGACCTGACGGCAAGGCGGCAAAGTATGCAAAGGAGAATATTCCCTACGCTCCCCGGGTCTTTCTGCCGATCTCTTCGCGCGGCGCGGTTGAAGGAACGTTCGCAATGATCATGGGTTTTCCGGGAAGAACGTTTCGCTACCGCGAATACCCCGCAGTGAAGCTCGCGCACGATGAATCCCTTCCCGCCACAATCGCGCTGTTCAAGAAACGTATCGATGCTGTTGATGCCATTGGAAAGCATGACCGCGCCGTTGAGATTCAATATGCCTCGAAGATCCGGCGCGTCGCCAACGCGTACAAGAACTACATTGGCACACTGGAAGGCATGAGGCGCGCGGGGTTTCTTGAGATAAAGGAAAATGAGTTTGCGGAAATCGGCGCGTGGATTGAGAAATCGGCGGAGCGCAGAAAGAACTATGGCGGCTTGCTCGATGAAATGAAGGATGCCACCGATACATTGCAATTGATTAACAGACGCAACATCTTCTACACGAATCTCACCGGCGGCGCTGAATTGCTGAACGTGGCCAACCGGTTTATCACGTTCGCCTCAAACCTTCCGAAGGATTCCACAGGCCGAGCCCTCGAACCAACCGACAAAGAGCGCGAACCGGTAAAGGAATATCTTGCCACATTCTTCAAGGACTTTGACATCCGCGTCGATAAGGAAATGATGGTGCAGATGATGCTCGCCCACAACGATCTGCCTGAAGATCAGCGGATGGAGACACTCAAGGACATTATCGGGGGTGAAACCGGAGTCGAGACCGAACGACACATACGCGAGTATGTGGAAGACCTGTACGACGACACGCAGTTGAAAACGAAGGAATCATGCCAAGAGTTATTGATGGGTCAGACGGCAGACATTCTCGACGATCCGTTGGTCAAGCTCATGTCACAACTTGGCGATGAACAGTTGCCGGTCACAGCCCAGGTCAATGAATACAACACCACCATCGGCCGGCTCAGGGGCCGTTACGTCGAAGCATTTCTTGCCTGGAAAAACCTGCCGGTAACATATCCGGACGCAAATCGCTCGTTACGCATGACGTACGGACTGGTGGAGCCGCTTGCACCGCGCGATGCAGTCAGTTATTCTTCCATGACAACCCTTGGCGGCATTATGGAAAAAGAAACCGGTGAAGAGCCATTTGTTGTCCCGCAAAAGCTGAAGGATCTTTGGAAGAAAAAAGACTTCGGTTCTTACGCAGACCCTGCCACGGGTGATGTGCCGGTCGCATTCATTGCAAACCTTGATATCACGGGTGGAAACTCCGGCAGTCCCGTGATCAACGGAAAGGGAGAGTTGATCGGATGTTCATTCGATGGAAACTGGGAAGCGGTTGTCGGTGACTACTACTTCCAACACAAGTACAACCGGGCGATCAACGTGGATTCACGGTACATCCTGTTCATTCTCGACAAATTTGAGGGCGCGGAGAATATCCTTAAAGAGCTCGTCATCCATTAGCCCTGACATATCTTTCCGAGAATAACTCTTCGCCGCGCGCCGGTGACCGAAGGAACATTCGCCGGATTTCCTGCAACACATTCGTTCGCCAGCAACGCGAAACACGCTGCCTCCTTTGCATCCGAGGAAACGCCAAGGTCGGAGGTTGTTCTGATTCTCGTTGATCTAAAGTACTGACCCAGCAACATCATCATTGCTTTATTTTTTGACCCGCCTCCACTTACGATCAGCTCATCTGCTTCCACGTTTCTTGAGAGAAACCGCGCATACGCTTGGTGAACACAGAACGCTGTGAACGCGGTCGCCGTCGCAATAACATCGTCCTTTGGCAAACCCTTCGTGCGCCGCAAAATCTCCCGCACAAAGTTTTCTCCAAACATTTCCCTCCCAGTCGACTTCGGCGGCTTGCGTTTCAGATACGGATGTTTCCTCAGCCATTGAAACGTCGCCGGATGGGTTTTCCCTCTTGAAGCAACCCGGCCGTCCTTATCCATCGGAAGTCCATGAAATGTATCCATCAGCGCGTCAATCACCATGTTTCCCGGTCCGGTATCAAACGCCAGAACCCGGTCGAGAGTACAATTCCGCGGTACCATAGTGATGTTCGCAATGCCGCCGACATTAAGAAGAAGCCGGTTTTTCTTTGGTGAACGAAACACCAGCCAGTCAAAGAAAGGAACCAACGGAGCGCCTTGCCCTCCAGCGGCCATATCCGGCAAGCGAAAGTCTCCAACGGTAGTAATTCCTGTAAGCGTGGCAAGAACCGATGGATCGCCAATCTGAAGCGTTGCCGCGATGTGCTTGCCAAACATCCGCCGGGGTTTCGGTAAATGATGTATCGTCTGTCCGTGTGAACCAATGAGATGGATTCTTGAAGATGGAATTCGCGCCTTCCGTGCAACACGTTTCACCGCATCGGCGGAGAGATGCGCGTGAAGCACATTGAGCCGTGCAATCTCATCAACGCGACTGGATTCGACCCGTGAATTTTTGAGAAAAAGACCTTTGAGTCCGGCGGGATACTGCTGGTGGTGAAACGCGAGTTGCGAGAAGGTGGTCGCGGGGCCGTCTCCATGCACGCGCAGAAGAACTGCATCGATACCGTCGAGGGAAGTTCCTGACATCAACCCGACGATAAGTTTTGAATCCGGGAAATGAAGCGGTTTTGCTTTGATACGGGTTTCCGTACTTTGATCAGGAAATGCTTCTTGGATCACATATGTCAACAAGCGGCGGCATTCACCGTGCGTTTGAGCGCGGCTCAAGCATCGGCTGTACAACCATGCAGGTGTTTGTCAAAAACAACACCCGGTGGCATGGTGCACCGCTAACGGATGCCGACGTCGCAAACTACAAAACCGCGGAAGCGAAAGCAACAATCGCTCCCGTGGTTGTGCATGCCTCATACTTGATCAACCTGTGCGCCGTCAACGCGGTCACGTTGAAAAGTTCGCGTGCAGCGTTTGTGGATGAACTCCTGCGATGCAGCCGGCTCGGCATCGCCGCACTCATCTTCCATCCCGGCGCGCACATGGGGGCCGGAGAGCAGAACGGTATCAATGCAATCGCTGATTCGCTGAATGAAATTCACCGGATTTCACCCGGCCTGCGAGTTCTCTCCACGCTTGAAGGAACTGCCGGACAGGGAAGCGCAATCGGTTATCGCTTTGAACACCTCCGCGCTATCATTGACCGCGTTGAAGAACAACAACGCATGGCCGTCTGTATTGATACCTGCCATTTATTTGCCTCGGGCTACGACCTCTCAACAGAAAGCGGCTGGCAAAAAACAATGCAGGAATTCGACGATGTTGTCGGGCTTCACCGGCTGGCGGCAATTCACGTCAACGACTCGAAACGCGAGTTGGGCTCGCGCGTTGACCGGCATGAGCATATCGGCAAGGGGCAAATCGGACTTGAGGGATTTCGGATGCTGATGAATGACCCCCGGCTCCTTGGAGTACCAAAGATTCTCGAAACCGAAAAAAGTGAGGATATGCATGAGGACATTGAGAATATGCGCGTTCTTCGCTCGCTTGCAGGGCAGCAAGAAACTGCTTAACTTTTCGTAACCACGCTGTCACAATTCACACTCCACACCCGAAAGGAGACTCGATGATTTTCCGATTTTCCATTACCATGGCGATATTGCTCGCGCTGGTTACGCTGCCCCTGTACGCAGGCGACCTCAAGTCAGAGTTCGACGGTCAGCTTAAGTTTGTTGAAGGAAGGATTCTTTCCCTGGAAGATGCAGTCCCCCAAGAAAAATATACGTGGCGTCCCGCCGATGGCGTCAGGTCCCTCGGCGAAGTGTACATGCACGTTGCGTCCGGCAATTACTACCTTCTGAAGATTGCCGGCGTTGAACCACCGGCCGACGCGGGTTGGAGCATGGAGGGAGCGGAAAAATGGGAAACATCCACAACGGATAAAAAAGAGATCGCCCAAAAAATCAAGGCATCTTTCGATCACCTAAAGGCGTCAGTCGCAAAGATGTCGGATGCTGACATGGAAAAAGCGGTCGACTTCTTTGGCAATAAGACCACTGTACGCAATACGATCGTCTCGGCCATCGCGCACCTTCATGAACATCTGGGACAATCCATCGCGTATGCCCGTATGAATGGCGTCGTGCCGCCGTGGACAGCAGAAGAACAGAAAGCGGAAAAAGAGAAGAAGTAGCGCCCGGAACAATCAGGGTGATTTGCAAAAGGCCGGTCCGTACTGACCGGCCTTCTTGTTTATGGCTGAAGGCGTCTCTTCACCCATCCTCCGGATTCCCGGAGATACTCCACGCGATCATTCAACCGGGCGAACCGCGCCTGCCAGAACTCCATCCTCGCGGGAACAAGCCGGTATCCGCCCCAATGTTCGGGGCGTGGAATTTGTTTTCCGTTGAACTCACTCTTCAACTTCTCAAATTTCCTGTCCAGCATCTCACGGCTCTCAATAACCTCGCTTTGTGACGACGTTACCGAGCTCAGTTGGCCGTCGCGGTCGCGGCTTGCAAAGTACGCATCGGATTCGGATGTGGAGATCTGTTCCACTCCCCCTTCGATACGCACGGATCGGTTAAGCTCAGCCCAAAAGAACACGAGCGCCGCGTTTGGATTCCGCTCGAGGAGCGCAAGGTGAGTTGCGAGACGATAAGGAACCTGGACGTCGTCCGCGTCGCAAAACGCGATGTATTCGCCTCGGGCGGCGCGAATCAGCAGATGTTCGGCTGGGTGTGACGGCATGATTCCTCGGGGATTCGATTTTCGACTTTCGACTTTCGCTAATTCGACTCAGGTCGAGTTCGAGGCCCGATACTCTAAAACCTTCGAAAGTCCAAGATCAAACTTCAGGCACGGATCGCCGGCGCGGGCAACACTTTCGCGCCGACATAGAGGGTGGCGATGCCGAAGGTCAGGGGGTGCC
>CAZJYO010000124.1:1906-8109 GCA_964550275.1 uncultured Chitinophagales bacterium | reverse complement strand
AAGCGGGAGACAAAGAATACGCCCACGGAGAAACCGCCGAAGATCAGGATGGATGACAGGTTCTTGAGAACAGCCTGTCCATTCCAGCGAAGAGTTCCTTTCAGAAAACTCGTCGCCTTCAAGTTGAACATCAACAGGAGTTCACGCATGCGTTACCTCGTCAGTTCGAGGAACATCGTTTCCAATTCCCCGTTGAACCTGCGCGTAGTTTCCGATTGGACTTCCTCGTGAATAATCCGGCCATCCTTGACGATGACAATCCGGTCGCAGAGCTCTTCGACAATTTCCAGGAGATGCGTGGACATGAAGACCGTCATTCCTTCACGAGTTTTCTGTTTGAGCGTATCCTTGACGAGACGCGCACTGCGGGGGTCAAGACCGACAATAGGTTCATCAATAATCAGAACACGGGGTTCATGGAGCAGTGCGGCGGAAAGAACTATCCGCTGGCGCATGCCCTGCGAATATTCTTCCCCCCGTTTGTCAATAAAATGGCCGATTTCAAACACATCAACCAGTTCCTCAATCCTTGACTTGACCGTCGCAGGCGCCAAATTGAAGAGGCCGCCGACAAAGTGCATAAATTCGCGACCGGTGAGTTTTTCGTAAAGGTAGGGCTGGTCCGGAACATAACCGAAACTGCGTTTCGCTTTGACAGGCGCTTTGTGAACGTCATGACCGTTGATAGTACACGTTCCTGATGTGGGAGCGTACAATCCGGTCATCATTTTGATGGTGGTCGTCTTGCCGGCACCATTCGGCCCGAGAAACCCGAAGAATTGCCCTGATGGAATCTTCAGGTCAAGTCCATTCACAGCCGGGAACGAGCCGAATTTCTTTACAAGAGCGGTAAGTTCAATCATGCAATCAGAGTGGTTCTAAAAATTTCGAATCAAGTATGGGAAAAAACCGCAAATAGTCAAACAGAGTGCGGCAGATCGCTGGTCTTCTGGCTGACATCGTCCTGTAGTCTTGATTATGAACCAACGAATTGATAGCTTGAGTGAAGCAGAATCACCAACCAAGGAAAGAGAACAGCGTATTCGAGTGTTGGTACTATACCAATAATCCTGTTGACATCAGTTACCAACACGCAATGAATCGAGCTTTTTCAAATCAACCTGCCGGACAACCTGGATCAGCGCCAGGCGTTCGGTTTTTTTGTACCCATCCGAAACGATCAGTGACCAACTCCATCCGAACTATTTGTCTGCTGAGCTTTTTTGTTCTCGCTCTCCAGGGATGCGAGGAAACGGATGTTGCCGCGATCGACCCAACTGGCTCGGCACCGACAATCTCAAATGTCATCGTCTCTCCCCCATCGCTCAACATCGACTCACTTCCTTCCAGCGGAGGATCAACGTCCGTCACGGTTATCATTACTGCAAGCGCCAATGACATTGACGGGGATTTGCGCCGTGTTTCGACTGAGATTTCAAGACCGTCGGCATCGTCTCCATTTCTTGTCGTTGCCATGAGAAATGACGGCGTTGCACCTGATGCTTCTGCTCTCGATGATATTTTCACCGGCACGGCGATATTTCAAGCCACACGCGCTCAAGCAGGTGCCTACCTCGTGTCGGTTGGTGCCTGGGATCAAAACCAAATGAGGAGCGGTCAGGTGACCAACACGTTGCTTCTTACAAGAAACAACTCCCGTCCTCTTCTTGATTCTGCTTCACTGACCGCTCCCGATACACTTACCCGCCCCACAACGGGTTCGATCCTGTTCAGCATCAGTATTGCCGCCACCGATTCGGACGGGCTCGCCGATGTGCGTCAGGTGTATATGCAGAACCTTGCAACATCGAACCGCGATTTTCTTCTTGACGACGGCGGCCTAACGCAACCGGGGGGTATCAGCAGTGGAGATGAATTGGCGGGCGACGGAATCTTCACCGTGGTGTTCCAACTTCCATCGACCGTCCCTGTCGGCCGCTACGATTACATTTTGCAGGCGGCAGATACGTTCGCCGACACCAGCAGATCGATTCCCTACAGTCTTGTAATTCAATAACGCATGAACTCGAAACTTCCTCTTCTCCTTGTTCTCGTCCAGGTTTTTCTGCTGAAAGCCGTTGCGCAGATCCCTTACACCTTTGACAATCAGAATTCCAGCAGCAGTTCATCTGTTCCTCCGCCAAGCAACTCCATTCCCCATCTTTCGGTTCTGGATTCAGAGCTGTGGGCCGGAACAGGAAAAGGCCTTGCTTCGACAAGCAATGGCGGGAGCAGCTGGGTGAGCTACAGAGGCGTACCCGAATTTACAACAAGAGGAATCTTCGCTGTTGTTACGAAACCCGGACTTGTTTGGACATCAAACGGGTTTACGCAGGATGTGAACGGTCAAAATGTTCAGACCGGCGCGGGCTACACGTATTCCACTGATAATGGCTCAACGTGGACACACAAATCACAGACACTTGACGCCATCGACGACAGCATTGAAACGTATGGCATCAACACAGTGAAGTTTCTCCCTATTGTTGTAGATGAGCAGAACGTAACGTTTGATGTTGCGTTGTCTGATTCATTCGTGTGGATTGCAAGCTGGTCAAGCGGACTGCGAAAATCCAGCGACCTCGGCACCACGTGGGAACGTACCGTTCTTCCCTCTGACGGGCTGAACTCCATTGCACCGACAGATTCGCTGGGAAGCAGATACCTGATCGACCCTCGTCTTCATAACAATTTCCTCGTGTTCTCCGTGTACGTACAAAATGATTCAACCATCTGGACGGGAACAGCGGGAGGTGTGAACAAATCGCTCGACGGAGGCCGGAGCTGGACGAAGTTCACAACATTGAATCAGTCCTCTCCGATATTGGGAAACTGGGTGATCTCCATTGCCGGTCAGCAGATTGATACGGTGACACGCATCTGGATTACCAACTGGAGAGCCGACCTTGATCCCAATGAAGAATTCGGCGTCAGCTACTCCGATGACGGCGGAAGAATCTGGAACAATTTCCTGAGGGGTATCAGGGCGTATGGATTTGCTTTCAAGGGACCAGTTGCCTACGTCAGCACGGAGGACGGGATCTACCGCACTGATGACGGCGGAACAACATGGAGGCAATCAGGCACTATCGTTGACAATACAACCCGGCAAGCAGTAACCTCGCGAACATTTTATTCTGTTGGAGTTATTGGTGATACGCTGTACGCCGGCGGCACGGATGGATTCGTGAAGACTATTGACAACGCATCACACGGGTTCGGCGAACAATGGACTGTTCTGCGGGCGTATCAACCCGCGGGCGCAGGAGCGACCTACGCGTATCCCAATCCATTCTCACCCGATGATGAAGTTGTTCGTTTTCATTATGCGACCGGTTCCGGCTCCTCGACCGTCACGATCGAGATCTTTGATTTCGGAATGAACAGGGTTCGTACGCTGATCAAAGATGCGACCCGCGTGGGGGGCACAGAGTTGGACGAAATATGGGACGGCAGGGATGATGTTGGGATTCAGGTTGCCAACGGCGTGTACTTCTATCGCGTGCAGGTCGGAGGAAATGAACCGGTGTGGTCAAAAGTGATGGTGTTGCAATGAGGATATTCCTGACTGCGATCATTGTGTTCATGGCGTCGGCACCCTGTGTCGCCGGCACGGGCGGCAAGGCCGGAGCGTTTTCCCGCATGGGGTTTGGCGCGCGCGGCATGGGAATGGGCAATGCAATGACAGGTGTGACTGAAGGTGAGGTATTCGGGTACTACAACCCTGCGACAATTCCCCTTTCGAGCTACAAAACCATCTCCGCATCCTTTGGCATTCTCACGCTTGACCGCAAGATGAATTTCCTGGGATATTCTCAACCGATAAAACCATCGGCGGGTTTGTCGGTAGGGCTTATTAATTCCGGCGTGAGTGACATTGACGGCCGCGATTCCGATGGCGAGCAAACCGGTGCCCTCAGAACTTCAGAGAACCAATTGTACCTCGCGTTCGCGAACAGGTTCAAAGCAGGGTTTAGCCTTGGAATAAGTTTCAAACTCTACTATCATCATCTCTACACTGACGTTTCAACGACGACCGTGGGCATAGATGTCGGACTGCTTATCCCGATTGCGGAGAATCTCTCCCTTGGCGCGACGGTTCGCGATATCAATTCGCAGTACAAATGGGATACCTCCGAACTTTACGGTCAGGGAGGAAACACCACGATTGACAAATTCCCTATTTTGTACACCATTGGCGCCGCTTATGCTCTGCCAGACAGTATTGGACTTGTTTCCGTGGACCTTGAGGCAAGCAACCAATCCACTGCGATAGCGAGAATCGGGATTGAAGCGCCCATTGTTCCGGAATTGACATTGCGCGGCGGCCTTGACCGCGTGGATCTCAGGGAGGAAGGAAACGGGGTTCGACCTGCATTCGGCTTTACATTGGCGCGATCATTCTCAGAATCATGGACGCCGGCCCTGACGTACGCGTACGTCATTGAACCGTTTGCGACCTCCGGCCTTCACATGATTTCACTTTCAGTTCGTTTGTAGGTTTTCACAGGATTGAAAATCATGAACTTTCCTTTCAGGAACTCTCTTCTGGCAGCCATTGCCATCCTTGGCCTTTGTTCAACAGCTTTTTCACAAGCCGGCAAATCAGGGTTCGCTTTCCTCAAAGTTGGCGTTTCCGGACGCGGGATTGCGATGGCGGATGCCATGGCAGCGAGTGCTTCCGGGGCTTCCGCCGCGTATTACAACCCCGCCGGCATTCTCTCGTTCAACAAAGGAACCTCGTCGCAGATATTTCTTTCGCATCGGGAATGGATCCAGGATACGCGGGCGGAATTCCTCGGAGCGTCCACAACCCTCGGCGAAAAGGACGCACTGGGACTTTCGCTGAACAGCACAACGGTTTCCGATATTGAAATCCGTACCGTGCCCGGAGCGTCGACAGGAACATTCACCGCGCGGAGTATCTCACTCGGGATTTCCTATTCAAGGAAACTGTCGGACGTGCTTCAGGCGGGATTGACAGGGAAACTACTGTACGAGAAGATTTTTGTGGATGAAGCGTCCGGTCTCGCGGCAGATCTTGGTGTCCAGTATATCACTTCCGTGGAAGGGCTCACGGCAGGCGCAGTTCTCTCGAATCTCGGCGGGGTGAGCAAACTCAAGAGCGAGAACACCACGCTTCCCACATCACTTCGTCTCGGGGGCGCGTATACAACAGACGTCGCCTCAATGAAATCCACTGCCATGTTCGCGGCTGATTTCGGGTATCTCTTTCCCGGTTCACAATCAGTCCTCAGCATCGGCGGTGAATTTCTCTACG
Organism: uncultured Chitinophagales bacterium; assembly: GCA_964550275.1. Classification (GTDB taxonomy): domain Bacteria; phylum Bacteroidota; class Ignavibacteria; order UBA10030; family UBA6906; genus CAZJYO01. The sequence goes on along the minus strand of CAZJYO010000124.1, from coordinate 2,828 downwards.
ATAACCTGTTTGCCATCAGGGCGGGATATCAGTTCGGAACGGAAGCCCGCGCATTCAGCACGGGTATCGGTGTGACATACGGGATTGCCGGATTCGAGTACGCCTTTGCTCCCCTCTCTTCAGACCTCGGCAGTACGCATACCTTCGCACTCGCTCTGCACTTCTAGAAACATCCAACACGTTTACCTCTTCGAACGCACAAAACTTCTGACGTGCTGTTCGATGCTGTTCAGGTCAATCATCTGAATGCATTCAAGATTGTAAGGGCACTGCTGTTTCCAACAGGGTGAACAATGTAATCCTTCCGGAATAAGCTTCACCCCTCTTTCAAACAGATCGATTTCCGTCCAACAACTGACGCCAAACCAGACAATGACATGTTTCTTCAGCGCGATCGCCGCGTGCATGCCGAACGAATCGCCGGTTATCACAACGTCACACATGTTCACGTAACACAAGCCGCGGCGAAGCCCCTCTTCCGTCGGCGTACTGATCACCATCTCCCCTACCTGACGCACAATCTCTGCGTTGCGCTCCGTATCCTCCGGTCCTCCAACAAGCAAAAGCTTCACACCCGTCGTGCCTGAGAGCTTTCGTATGAGTTGCACATGTTGCTCGATGGTCATTTTTTTGTTCGGGTAAAGATGGGAGCAACCGGTATTAAAGCCAATGAGAATATCTTCGTCCGTAATACCAACAGACCGGCGATGTGATGCGCAGAAAGCCAGCTCTTCATCAGTGAAACGCAGAACGTATTCATCCCTGGCGTAGTTGAGACGAAACTGCTCGCACTGCAGTTGGGGCACGGTCTTGGTGTTGACCCGAAACTTTAAGTGGTCATCAAGACCAAGAACATAATTTTCGCGCGCTTCCTTGTTCAGCGGAACGATGGCGCCGACCTTGTTGAGTCCGAAACCAAGTT
>CAZJYO010000124.1:0-1806 GCA_964550275.1 uncultured Chitinophagales bacterium | reverse complement strand
GCTTCCTTGTTCAGCGGAACGATGGCGCCGACCTTGTTGAGTCCGAAACCAAGTTTCTTCGATGCCCGGACGGACTGCGTGAATGCCGCTGACCGTCGTGATTTGTCAACATTCAGCACAAGGTCATACTTCAGTTGTTGAATGATGAGCCAATTCTCCGGCTCCCATGTGTAAACGCGATCGAGGTAGGGGTTATTCCACAGCAACGGAGCCGTGTTCTTTTGCGTAATCCAACTCACGGTGCTGAAAGGGTACTTTCGCTTTAAGGCCGGTAACATCGCCGTGGTGGCGAGAACGTTTCCCAGTGCGACCAAATTAACGATGAGTATGGTGGTTCCGATCGGACTGTGATCGGCGCATTCTTCATAACACCGTGTAGCGGGAAAGCACGGCTTGTACCCCGTAAAATTCTTGCATGCAGGAATTACAAGGCGCGTGCGGCGGGATTTCTTCGTTGATTTCTTTTTTGTCATACTGTGATGCCGTTCTTGCGCATCAGCCTTTGAACCGCTTCAAAGACGATATCCACAGAAAGATCATGCATACAGGGGTGGCCGATGGGACACGAGGTCAGGTTGCAACCGAGACAACCAAGACCTTCGTTGCGGACCGTCATGTGTTTATCTCCGTAAGGGCCTTGAAGTGCGGGGTTGGTCGGTCCGTAAATGCCAAGAACGGGCGTACCAACTGCGGCACAAATGTGCATCGGGCCTGAGTCATTTGCCACCATGAATATACATCGTTTCAGAAGTGCGCCCAGCTGGGTCAATGTCGTTGGCGGCGGAATAATCGCCGTATGTCCCATGAGCGCATTGACCTTGTCAACATCTGCGCGTTCGCCGGGTCCCCAAATGAGCAAGACCTTTGCTTGGAACTTGTTCCCAAGAAGCGCACCCAATTCTGCAAATCGCTCAAGACCCCAGCGCTTTGTGTACCAGGAGCCGCTGGTTCCCAACGCAATGCACGGTTCGACAATCCGTGAAGATGAGAAGAACAGGTTGACGTATTCTTCATCCTCATGTGCGACGGGAAAATAAATAGTCCGATCCTGAATAGCAATGCCAGCCGCTCCCAGGGCGTCAAGGTTGAACTGTGTATTGTGAACGATCGCTCCGCGCGGTTCTGCAAGAACGGTATATGCATACGACCTGCCGCGAAATTTATAGCCGACGCGATATTTTGCCTTGCTCAATCGCGTCACCAATGCACTTCGCGGATTGCCAAACAGGTCGAAGACAAGATCATATCTGCGTGAACGGATTTCGCAAATTAATCCCCAACCACTCATCGTGCGCGGATTGAATTCGACAACTTCATCGAGATCGGGCTGAATCTTCACAACGGGTTTGGCCGGGGGCTCGGTGAGAAACTCGATGCGCGCATCCGGAAAGGCAAGCCGTAGGTTGCGGAGAACGATGGTGGAAAGAAGAACGTCGCCAATTGCGCGCAGTTTGATAACAAGAATGCGCTTGATGCCGGATCGGTCAATATTCACGTTGCATGGAACACGGCTGAGGATACAACGTAGGTGGCATGCTATTGCTTCGCCGGAAGTTCAAAAACAGCGGGAAGGTCCCCCTTGCCGAAAAACTCCTTGTGGAGCAAGCGCAGGGCTTCCTGAACCTGATCATTTTCAAGGATGATAATGACGTTGTTTTGAGACGCACCGAGCGCTCCCATGGAGATGTTCATAAAGGAAAGCACATGCAATGCACGGTGAAAAATCCCTGCCGAACCGCGCATACCCTTTCCAACAAGACAGATACTTGCCTTGTCGTGTTGAATCTCGACGGCGCCCACTTCAGA
>CAZJYO010000123.1:0-8183 GCA_964550275.1 uncultured Chitinophagales bacterium | reverse complement strand
ATTTAGGGTGAGTTCCGAAATACCCCGCACAAACCCCTACGCGAGTGAGATTACAACACAAACTTCATCGAGAACAGGAGATCGTGGTACGTCACTGTTTGCTCCACAACGGGGTCGGCGGCGGTCTCCACTTCATCCTTCCTCTGATCCCGCCATCCGTAAAGATATCCGATATCGAAGTGAAGCCGGTCGGCGGAATTAATGCCGAACCCAAGCGTGAGAAACTTCTGATCGTAGCGCCCCGGATCGCCTTTGTACGGTGAAGGACGGTACATGGCTCCGGCGCGTGCAATGAGTCCGGTGAAGGGAAGGCGAAACTCCGCGCCTGCATTGAGATTCAGAATGCGCGTGAATTGATCCTTGATTCGTTTGTTGAAGTCGCTCTGTTCGGGGAAATCAACTCCGCCGGTAACTTTCATCTGACTGTAATCGACATACGTCGCTTCAGCCGTGCCGGTCAGGATCCACAGATTCACCATGGCTCCCACCGTTGCTTCGTATGGCGGGTTGATCCGGAAACTTCTCGAGACAGGCGTCGCGTCGACGTTGAAAAGAGCGCCGCTTGAAAAACTCGAACTTCCGCTGAGGTAGCGCGTCTCGTTGATCGTGTGCGCAAAAGGAACTTTGAATGAAGCACTGATGCCGATGAAATTCTCAAACCGGTACACAAGACCAAACCGTACGTCCCATCCCTTGTATTGTGTACTGCGCACATCACGATAGCTTGCATCCCGAAAGCCGGCTGTCAGTGGATTTGTTGGCACGGTCTGAACAGAGTCCGGATAAATATCATTGACGTCAACAACGGAGAATTCGCGGTCGGTCTCATACGTGCCGGTATTATAGCTTCCGCTCACGCCGAAGAAAACGCCGGGCGCGGCTTGCAGGGAAACGCCGCTTGAGAAATGCAGCATGTTTCCCCCGTCAAGAACGTATCCATTTTCCTGAAAATTTCCGTTGAGAATGGATTGATCACCCAGATACCGTCCCTGGTCGTCATAGGTGGGGAAAATCAAACCGAGCCCGCGTGCAACGCTGTTGGGATTGTCGATGAGCGTTCCGACAAAAGAAGTGTTGCCTGAGTTGTAGCCGTTGTACTTGCCGCCGGTGTTAAAATCCTTGTCCTGGGTGTACCCGAGGCCAATCACCATCTGCCTGGTGGAATCGAGACGAAATGGAATCGTTAATCCTGCCTGGCTCAGCGTTGTGCTGGTTGTTGTGAATTTATCCTCTGTTCCGAAGTACTCGCTCTGATAGACGAATCCGTTTGTATTTACAGACATGGTGTACGTTGCGCCCTCGGACAGACCAAGCGTGGCAGGGTTCATGCGAAGCGCGGAAAAATCATAGCCGATGGTGGAATACGCATTTCCCATTCCCAACGCACGCGCATTGAACAACAATCCCTGCCGCGAGACGCGTATGACGTCATCAATTCCGGATTGGGCACGGACGCCCGCGGAATTCAGAAGGAGCATGATCAATAATGCACCCGACACACAAGAAAACCGTTCCTTCACAACCAACCTCCTTAAGAAATGTAGAGTAGTGTTTGTTGATTCCATTTTCACCGGCATGGCCACGGGCCGGAAAGGAAACCCTTTGAATGAATGACGGATGGAATCAATTCTTCAAGAGGAAACAGAGTGATTCATGAGAATCACTTGGTTTTAATATAGCGAAATTATCCTAAAATTGGGCATTTACCGAGGCAATTTTCCCAGTAGTTCTTTTGCTTCGTTGTTTGCGGGGTTGATATTCAACGCATACAGAAGATGGTTTCTTGCGGCGGGGAACTTGCCCTGTTTCGCCGCGATAACACCAAGCAGATATTGTGCTGATGATGCAGCGCCCTGCTGGAACTTGTGCGGTCCGTTTCGCTCAACTTCAAGGGCGCGCGCAATCTGGGATTCAGCTTCGTGCAAGGAATCCTCCTCAATGAGAATGATGGCAAGCTTCATGCGCGCAAAGGGATTGTCCTCCACCCCAAAACAATGGGCGTACGCCATCTTCGCATCTGCCGTCTTGCCCTCCTCGCGATAAAAGTCCGCAACCTTGAGCAACGGCTGGTAGGAATAGGGTATGACGGTTGCAACGGCGAGACACTCTTTCCGCGCAAGATCGTATTTCTTTTCGCCCGCGTAATACGTGGCGAGTTCATAGCGCGCTGTTGACCAACCGGTTTGATCCTGCAGGTATCGCATCACAATCCGCTCGGCAGGATTACGGGGCTTGTACCTGTACGGCGTTGCCGGTTCCTCAAAAGGCCATTTCTTTGTCATGATATCCACTTTGATTCTGCCGACGTCGTGATCAAACTGCGTTACGGTTGAGAGGTCCATGTATTCTTCGTCGGATTTGTCACGCTCAAACTGCCATTCACCTGCCGGAACAGGAATGCCGTGCGATGACATTGTTTGCGTCCACGTTTTTGCCATCAGGAAATATCCGGGAATGTTGGGATGAAGGTGCTCCAGCATCAACTCACTGCCGATAATGCCATGAGGGGAAGCGTTTGCAAAGGCAGAATCAACCGGAGAAAAGACAGCGCCGTGTCGTGAACAATTCTCTTCAAGGTCATGCACAAACTCTTCACTCGCGCGGAATCGTAGGGCATCAAGGTCTTTGGCTCGTTGAAATGCGGCCGCAGCATCAGCGTATTGTTCCATCGCATACAACGCTTGCCCGAGTTTGAAGAATGCCTTCGCGTTCGCGGAGTCAATGGCGATTGCGCGGCGATACTGCGAGGCGGCCAAGGCCGGATTGTCGCCAAGTGCGGAGTCGCCGGCCGCGATACATGTGCTCCACGCATCCATTTGCGCGGCCGTTGTTCTTGGATCGAAGACGGAAAGAAACGGCGGTTGCGAACGGAGATTGCTCACCGGCGATGTGAATACCACGGGCACGCCTTGCTTGCGCGCAGTTGCGATGATCGCGGCAACATTCTCTTTGAAAATCTCCCGTGCCTGTTGATACAACTCGCTTTCATAGGGAATAACCTGTTCTCTCACCATTTCGCCCATCAAGCTTCTTCCACCGCTGGATTGTGCGGGTGCGAACATTGTTCGAAGCCACAAATACCCATCGCGCAGAACGAGAAACGTCTTGTACTTGAGAAGTCTGATGGTGAGGCGTGTTATCCACGGGCGTCCGTTGATGCCGAGCGTAGAGCCGACGCCATACACGCCGTAAAATTCGTTGTGGCCGAGATAGATCAGATAGGCATCGGGATGGTAACTGCCAAGTTCCTGCATGAAGTCTTCTACAACAAAACTCCCGACGGCGGAAAGTCCGACATTGACAACTTCGATCTCATATTGCGGAAGCAGAACCTTCAGCCGGTCTTTCAAAAAGGAAGGGGGCGTGGCCTGGAATTCATATGGAAAGCCGGCCATGCTTGATTCGCCCAGGCAGAAAATGCGTTTCGTGTTTTTGGTCTTATTGATCGTGAAGCTGTCGTCTGCGGGTTCGGGAACCGTGGAAACGGCGTCCGTGAAGTACCGTTGTGCGACATTCCGGTTGATGGTGTAATATGGTTCCGTCCCCCGTTGTTGTGTGATCACAAGGTCGAGATTCCCTCCATAATCCATTTTTCTCAGAAGGAACTCCGTCAGAACGACAAGCATGACGGGCAGAAGAATGGTGATTGCCGTAAACGCGATGCGTTTTGAAGGAGAGAGCGGGGAATGTTGCTTTGGCATGCTCACTGCGTGTTCCCCAACTTTCTCAAAAGATTCTGTGCCGGTTTGAACTGCGGATTGATCCGTAAGACATTTTCCACTGCGGTACGCGCACGAGCATTGTCGCCTTTCCGTTGATACGCGACTGCGAGGAGGTAGCCGGTCTCGGATCGTTCTGCAATTGACGAAGCAAGAGGGAGAGCATGAGTCAGGAGCGTCGCCGCGGAATCCGGCTTGCTTTGTTCAAGCGCGATACCGCCAAGCGCGCGGTAGCCAAAGTACGTTCGCTCAGCCATGAGAGAGGAAGTGAGAACAACACGCGCCTCTTCAAGGCGGCCCTCCTTCATATATAATTGCCCAAGGAGAAGAAATGCCGACACATTGTACGGAAACTGGTTGATGAGCGAGCGGTATTCATGTTCTGCTTCAGTGATCTTCCCGATTGATGCATAGTATTGCGCCGCGGCGACGTGTCCTTCTTCCCACGTTTTCTTGCCGGTAACAATCTCTTCACCGATGGTTGCCAGTTGATTCGCGCGGTCAATCGGAGGAGCTTGGGCTGTTTCCGGTTTGAACGGCCATCCGCTGGTAAGCAATGCTGTACGGCGTTGCGCGCACCATTCATCGAGGGAAGTGATTGGACGCCCGTTCCAGAGCCGGTCATCATGTGTGGTATCGCGTGAAATCCACGCTGACTCCGGAGCGATCAGATGTGCAGAGCGCATCACAGAAGCATACGCCTTCGCCATCAAGAAATATCCGCGGGCGTTGGGGTGGAGATGTTCAAGGAGAAGATCATTGCCGATGAGTCCATCGCGTGAATGAGCGGTGAACACGCTTTCCATATCCACAACGAAAGTGGAAACGCCGTTGCTCATGGAGAGCAGCATGGCATTAAATTCACTTGCAGTTCTGAATCTCAACTGATCGCAGTCACGCGCCTGCACATATGCGCGCAAAGCCAGACTTGTATTGCCGGATGAATCCAGGGATTGGGCAAGCCGATAGCGGGCTTCCGCATGCAAGGTGTCGAACGCCAGCGCACGTTGAAACATCAGTGCGGAAGAATCAGGTTGTCCATTCATCCAATAACTGAGTCCTTTGTTGAAACACGCATTGAATGCCGAACGCTGGTCCTGCGGGAGTTCAGTGAGGGGCGTTGAGACAAACGGCGGTTGATCGCGGAGATTGGAGACTTGCGTCGAAAGAATGAGCGGTATCTTGTTCGCTTCACAACATTCCTTCAATGCTGATACGTTCGCTTGAAATGTTTGAAGTCCGGACTGATACATCTCGCTGTACAAAGGAACATATTGTCCTTTGGCCAGACGCTCCATCATTGTTCCGCTTTCTCCTTCTGCGGAGGATGAAGAGAAAACGCCGCGCGCCCAACGCATTGCATCACGAAGCGCAAGATACGTTTTGAATCGCATGAGCCGCAGGGAGAGGAACGTCAATGCGCGCGACCCTGTGATCGATTCACGGGACGCAACGCCAAGTGCGCCGTAGAATTCGTTGTGGCCATCGTACACGAGGATCAAATCGGGAGAATAGTCCGGCAATTCGCGCGCAATATCCAAGGCCGTAAAACTGTTGGTCGCCGTCATTCCCAGGTTGATGATCTCGATGTGTTTATCCGGGAAAATGGTATGCAGACGGTCCCGGAGGAAGGAAGAAAAAGAACCGGCGTATCCGTAGGGATATCCGACCGTGGTTGAACCCCCGAGACAAAAAATGCGAAATGTGTTTTCAGGCTTTACAATCGGAAAAAAATCCGGCGATGTCGTCGGGTTGAAATCAACCGTATGGAAGTAGCGGTTCTTCACTTCGTTATTCATGATGAAGTATTCCTTGCCCGCGATCATCTGTCGTGAAAAGAGCGAAACATTCGGCCCGTATTCACCGACGCGGAGAGCCCACTCGCATACGACAAAGAAGAGGACAGGAATAACGGCAACGATTCCAACGAACAACATCTTTCTCCGGGGAGAGAGGTGTTCGATTGTTGGTCTGCTCTTACTGCGGGACTGAGGGCTCACGGATTGAGTCGGGGATTGAAGGAATCTCGACGCTTGCTTCCACTGTTGCTTCCAAATTATTGCCGGATAAATATACAATACGCGGTGTGCAATTCAAACGAAACGGTTCGAATCGCGTTGATTCTCCTGACGCTTTTATGTATCATGATGAAACAATTTCCCAATCTTAACTCCCATTTCCATTGGTTGATACTTGCCAGCGTTGTGTTTCAAACGATGCCTGTTTTGCTCCCTTACGTATGCTGTCGCGTGCTTTCTCCTTATGATGCCTTACGCTGAAGCACAACAACTGCATCCGCCACAACATCAGCCGTCTTTCGTTCCCGATTGGGTGAAGGACGCAATCTTTTACCAGATTTTCCCGGAACGATTTGCAAACGGCGACAAGAGCAATGATCCTGTCGGTACCGAGCCATGGGGCGGTGTACCGAAGGGCAAGAACTATTTCGGCGGTGATCTGCAAGGCATCATTCAACATCTCGATTACATCAAGGATCTCGGCGTCAATACGCTTTATCTTAATCCGATCTTCGCATCGAACAGCAATCACAAGTATCATACATCGGATTACATGCAGATTGACACCGCGTTCGGAGATCATCAGACTTTCGTCCGGCTCGTAGAGGAATGCCACAAACGCGGGTTGCGGATCATCCTCGATGGCGTCTTCAATCATACCGGTGTTGAGTTTTTTGCCTTTAAGGATATCAAGGAGAACGAAGCGAAGTCGAAGTACCTCGGCTGGTATAACGTTTACGGATTTCCTGTCGGCCCGGTGAATAAACCCAACTATGAATGCTGGTGGGGACTTGGTGACTTGCCGAAGCTGATGACGCACAACCCCGAAGTGCGTCAACATTTGTTCGCGGTAACTCGGCACTATATGGAAGCCGGGATTGATGGATGGCGTCTTGATGTTCCGAACGAAGTGCCGCACCACTTTTGGGTTGAATGGAGAAAGCTTGTGAAATCGATCAATCCGGACGCGTACATCGTTGGTGAGATTTGGGAAGACCCAACGCCATGGCTCAAGGGCGATCAATTCGACGCCGTGATGAATTATCGTTTTCGCGAAGCATGTCTTTCGTTTTTTGTGAATGGAAGGATCGGCGTTGCGCAATTCGACAGTGCATTGACCTCATTGCGCAACAGTTGTCCTCCTGATGTTAACTATGTGATGCAGAACCTTCTCGGAAGTCACGACACGGAGCGCCTGCTCACCCTTGCTGACGATGATGAAAGCGTCATGAAGCTTGCGTGGCTGTTTCAGATGACGTACCTTGGCGCGCCGATGGTGTACTACGGAGATGAGGTCGGGATGAAAGGCGGCAAGGATCCGGCCTGTCGCGGCACGATGGTATGGGAGAAGAAAAAGCAGAATCAGAAACTGCTTGCGACGATGAAGAGTCTGACGCGAATGCGAAATGAGCACGCCGCGTTGCGCCGCGGTTCGTACCGCACGCTGTTGATCAACGACGCGGAAAAAACATTTGCATTCGAGCGCGCTTTAGGCGACGAGCGCGTTATCGTTTTGATGAATGCAGACAAGAAACAACACACCATTGCGTTGGCATTGCCTGACTCCTTGAGTTCTTGGGTTCAGGTCTGGCCGGCGGCAACAAAAGCAAAAGCACTTCAGGCCCCGGCCCTGACGATAGCGCTTCCTGCGCAAGAGGGGATGGTCTTTGTTGGAGGGAAAAAACCATGAGAAGGTTGTTTGGCGTAACGATGCTATGTTTGGTCTGTTCATTCGGCTTTGCCCAGGACAGTGTTGACGTCACTTTCCGCTATAATATCACGCCGTTTCCCAACGGGCTTGAAGTGCGCGGCGAAGCAGATAACTGGGGAAGTGCGCCTGCGTGGACAATGCAATACCAGGGTGGAACGTTGTGGATCAGAAATGCCCGCCTTCGCATTGGAGGACCAAGCGGAGCCGGAGTTCCGGGCGCGTATCAATACAAGTTCTGGCACAACGCAATTACAGGCGAATGGCCGAATGATCCGCTCAACCATCATATAAACGGCGGTGACAACAGTAATACATACATCATCGTCAAGAATCCAACAATTTATCATCTGACGCCGAACCAGCGTACGGGAACCATAGCTTCAGATTTTCCCGTGATCTCATCATATATTTTTCCACGCGTTGGAGATGTGGTTGATACTTCACAGCTATCGGTCACCATCGACGGCGTTACCTACTCCGGACTCGGCCAGTATTACAATTTCACGACGAAGCTTCTCAGTTTCACGTCGCCTGTTTCACTTGGTAACGGCGGTCATTCATTAATTCTCCATTGCGGAACGAACGCGGACACCACGACATTTCTTGTGCAGGTTGGCGGCCCGGCGATTCTTCCCATGCCACCGTATGCACGCCACGCCGTAACATTACCGACGCCCGCATCCAATGATTCAACAACATTCCGGCTGAGAGTGGGTGGAAGCAGTTACGTTGTTC
>CAZJYO010000122.1:0-8230 GCA_964550275.1 uncultured Chitinophagales bacterium | reverse complement strand
ACAATGTCCGGCAGTTCGCGGACGACGCCGAAGATGCCTATGAGAACTCGAGGGTCCTGGCAAACAACCAGAATCAGTACACGCTTGGAACCTCGTGGAGACATCTCTTCGGTGGTGGCTTCATAACCATGACCCTCGGGCGCACATTCACGGACTTCGACCAGAGTCAGGCTGATTCTCTCTTCAACCCTGTCTTCACCAATGCATCAAGAGAAGAGGAGACGAGTCTCCGCAGCGATTTCGTGCTGAAGCTCGGCGACGGCTTGACCGAGTTGTCCGGGGGGATTCAGGGGAAGATCGTCCGTACCACGACAACCCTGCTTCTGCCGGCGTTCTCGACGTCATTTGGCGAAACGTTGAGCGCGGATATCCAAGATTTTTCGGACGTCTCGACGAAGGGGTCTGCATACGTTCAGGTGTCGCGCCGGTTTGCTGACTTGGTCACACTCACCGGTGGCCTGCGTGGGGATCTATTTTCCCGCATCGACGACCCGTTCGCTCTCGCCCCACGTGCTTCGCTTGTGTATGAGTTCACGCGCCAGACGGCGCTCACCGCGAGCGCCGGGATTTTCTACCAGAGTCCCTCGTCGATCTGGCTGACCGCGAATCCAGAGAATAAGTCGCTGACGCACATGCGAGCGGAACAGTATATCCTCGGGGTCGAACACTACCTTCGGGCGGACACCAAGGTCCGCGTTGAGGGATTCGTGAAGGAGTACCGCCAGTACGCGGCGAGTGTGGATCGCCCCTATCTGATCATGGTGAATACCGGCGCGGGCTTCGGCGGGGCCGAGGACAACTTCACATCCTTCGGGATCGACCGGCTTGTCAGCGAAGGCACGGGCAGGGCGATCGGTCTCGAGTTCCTCATTCAGAAGAAGCTGTCCGGGATCCCCTTGTATGGCCTGCTCAGTGTGACGGTCAGCGACGCCCGCTTCACGGCTTTGGACGCCGTCGAGCGTCCAGGGTCATTCGACCAGCGTGTGTTGGCGAGCTTCTCCGGCGGGTACAAATTCGACGAGGCCTGGGAAGTGGGTAGCCGGATCCGGTTCGCTACCGGCAGACCGTACACGCCCTTCAACCCTGACGGCACGCAGGATGTCACCAGATACAACTCGGAACGGTTCCCGTCCCAGGGGTACGTGGACGTGCGTGTGGATAGGCGGTGGAACTTCGACGCATGGGACCTGATCGTGTATCTCGACGTTCAGAACCTCACGAACAACAAATCCGATGGACAGATCAGTTGGAACGCCCGAACGCAAATGGTTGAGTTCAACGAAAGTGGGATCGGCATTCTCCCCACCATCGGCGTTAGTGCCGAGTTTTGACCCAGGCCGCCTTTGGGGACAGCGGAGACATCCAAATGAATTTCTTTGGGAACATGTTGCGAGGAAGACGGCTGAGGTGTTTCGTGAAGTCGGTGGCTCTTAGGATGTGTGCGGAGAGCGAGGGATTCGAACCCCCAAGCCCTTGCGGGCGCCAGTTTTCAAGACTGGTGCAATAGCCGTTCTGCCAGCTCTCCGATTTGATTGCTGCAAGCCCTTGCGGGCGTCCCGCTGTGGCGGGATGCAATAGCGTTCTGCCAGCTGCCGAAACTTTGGTATAGAAATATACCGAAAAAGGTGAAGGTGAGCAATAACGAGTACCGTATCGGTGCTCCCGACCACGCGCCCCTCCGTCGAGTCCGGACACATGCTTATACCGGCAAAGAAGGGGCAATTCCTAGCTCACGGCCCTCGGAATCGCAGGCAGTGCGGGAAGGAATACCATCTACACACTCCAACTTTCCAATTATGAACGAGTGCAGGGTTTGCCTGCCTGCCGGCAAGGCAGGCGATTCCGAAAGTTTTCTTGTCCACTTCTTTTCAAAAAGAAGTGGAAGAGATGAAGAAGTGTCGAATTGAGGCAACTACCCAATGACGTTGGAATCAAAAAAAGAATGCGTACAGCCGGAAGAAAAACTACTTGCTGTTCTTTGCGGTTGCTACTGCGAGGTTCTTGGTCTTGTCATTGAAAGCATTTTCTGACATGCCAAGGAATTGCGCGGCTTTTGCCGGATTGAGTCCGAACTTGTTCAATGCACGCAACAGAATGCTCTGCTCGAGAACATTCAACGATTCATCAAGTCCTTGCTCGCTTCCGGATGTAAGGTCGTTGACTGCCTTGACAATCTCCACCTTTTCATCAACAATGCTCTGAGGGAGAAGCAAGGAACCATCCTCAGTCATTTCAGTCCGGTCAACAATGGCCTTGAGTTCGCGAATGTTTCCCGCCCATGACCTCTTCGTAAGAAGTTCCAACGAGTTGATATCGATTGCAAGGTCAGGTGCAAAATGTCTCAGAAGATGCGGAATGTCTTCCTGTCTGTTGCGCAACGGCTGAACTTGAACTGATTCCATCGTGGAGAGGACCTGTGACAGGTCTTCAACGAGTTTCCTTTTGGAAGTCAGTTCACCAATACCTTCACTCAATGTGATGATTATCCGAACGTTGTCCGGTTTCCTTTGCATAAAACTCTGTAAAACTGACTGAACCCGGAAACTGCTTTCACCAACCTCCTCAATGATCACGGTTCCGCCAGAAATCGACTGAAGCTTCTGTTCCAGCTCATTTTCATCGATGAGGGAAACATCAATTACATTGCTCATCACGTCAAGATTGGCAATATGGTTGGCAATCGCTGTTTTACCCACGCCGGTTTCACCCCAAAGGACGAAGTCCTTTTTGGCCCCGCTGAGCATTTCCAGCTTTGCCTTTAGCGCTTTGGTATGTTTGCTATTGCCTATGAGCATAATTAACTCCGCAATCAAGATAGGGAGCCCCACCCCCAATAGCAGTGATATATATCAAGCGCTTTTTGGCTAATTTGAGTCGTTTTAGGCCATTTGACCACATCTGGATCGCATTGGCCTTGGTGACCCAAAAAAAATCATCCTTGGGCTATTGTATTTCCAGCCCAAATCGGATATATTTAATCCGTCAACAGTACACCGTTGTTGGGCTTTTGAAGTCTGGATTAACCCTCCAGGCGGCGTTTCGCTAGAGTTTCTGGAATACAAACCTGTAGCAAACAAAGATCGCAACTATGGTGCTTCAAGGCCGTGGGTGCGATTTTTCATTTTCAAGGCACACATTTGGATGTACTCCCCGTGTCCGCCGGTTTCGCGGATTTGTATTTCACGAAAGGATGTTCCATGGAAAAGGGAACAGTCAAGTGGTTCAACGGAGCCAAGGGTTTTGGCTTCATTTCACGTCCCGGTGGCGAAGATGTGTTCGTTCACTACCGCTCGATAGTCGGAAACGGCTACAAGAGTCTCAACGAGGGCGATCAGGTTCAGTTCGAGGTTGAAAAGGGACCCAAGGGTTTCCAGGCAACCAACGTATCGAAGGTCTGATCCCCCAAAAGGGATTTTGAGCTCCCGGCTCGCCGCAAGGTGGGCCGGGATTTTTTTTTGAAGTTGATGGAAGAATGGAATGCACTAAAGCTGACAACTTTCACTCAGCTCCGTCAAGAGGTCCTAGTGTTCCAGTTTGATGCGTAGCGGTCAGCCGAGACGCCTGCCTGCTGCAGGCAGGGCTGACCCACACCATATATGTAGTAGAACGACCGTCCCGGTCGTTCACTGAGCTGCCAAACTGAGACACTACTCAAGAGGTAGTGGCCTCTGAAGAGCGTCGTCTTAGTCTTGTTCCTGTAACGAGGAATGCAGAGGAGCGGCGGCATGGTGCGTGGGACTCGGCCTGCGTCCGAAACTTCTGAAAGCAAAAGTAAATTGCCTGAAGTAGTGTGCAGGGAAAAAAGTCTTTAGTCCGTAGTCCTCGGCTTTCATACCCTCCGGGAGAAATGCTGTTCCGAACATCCAATCCCAAATTGCCAGCTTCGTAGAGAAATTTCTGTTCCTGCCCTTTCCGGTTGTGTGGTGCCAGCGATGCATTTCCGGTCCGTTAATGAACAACTGAAGCCGCCCCGTGTTGATGTTCAAGTTGGAGTGGATGTACATTCCCCACAAAGCACTGACGACTCCCTTGTAGGCAACGATCTCCGGTGAAGCACCCAGGAGAATGATGGGCGCAAACTCCACGGTCTGGTTGATGAGGATTTCAAAGGCATGCGAACGCGAACCGGAAAGCCAATCGACAGTTTTTGGAGAATGGTGTGCCTCGTGCAGCCGCCACAGCACCCGGTTGTTGTGTTGCCAGCGATGCATCCAGTAAATGTACAGATCGTGGGTTACGGTGAAGAACACCAGTTGAACCCAAATCGGCCAATCGGCGAGCAGTTGAAGCCGCGACATTCCGGTCCAAGCATCAATGTTCTCGATGATGTAGGAGAAGATAACGATGCCGAGGATATAGCTTTGGGCTATTGTGTAGAGGGCGAGGTCGTCGAAGAATCCTTCACGGAAAATTGCCTGACCCTTGTTGTACGGGAAGATCCGCTCCAGGATAACAAAGGCAACCGAAGATCCGGCGATGATGATGATGGAAAATAACTCCGGACGGGACATCGAAGTGAAATACCCGACGACCCATTGGATAACGCTGTCAATCATTTACTTCCCGACTTCCTGCACGACTGATGATACACGGCGGAGTTTCTTCCGCTGGCCAAGTTCAGCGTCATAAACGCGCTTCACGCCGTCCCCAAGGGCCCGTTCAATATCCCGGATGTTGGAAACAAGTCGAATGAATCCGCCCACTTCCACTGACGCCGCTTGATCGCTTCCCCACATTGCGCGGTCGAGGGTAATGTGCCTTTCAACAAATGTTGCCCCTAACGCGACGGCGGCCCAGGTGGGCGCAAGTCCGACTTCATGTCCCGAATAGCCGATAGGGCATGACGGATACATCTGCTTCAATGTTTCAATCATGCGCAGGTTCAGCTCGTGGGGAGGACAAGGATACGTTGATGTTGAATGCGCGATGAGAAGATTTTCCACGCCGACTTCATGAACGGCCGCGCCTATTTCGTCACTGGTTGACATTCCGGTTGAAAGAATCAGGGGTCGCCCGGTCCGTTTCTTTGCCAGCAGAAGGGAAGTATCTGTCAAGGAAGCCGATGCGGCTTTGTAGCACGGAGGGTTGAACTGCTCCATAAAATCAACAGCTTCTTCATCCCAACAGGAGGCAAACCAGAGGATGCCGCGTTCTTTGCAGTGGCGGTCGATTTCCGCGTACTGCCGTTCAGTAAATTCAACACGATGTCGGTAGTCGATATACGTCATCCGTCCCCACGGCGTATCGCGCTCGATGTACCATTGATCGCGCGGCACGCATTTTTCCGGAGTGCGCTTTTGAAACTTCACAGCGTCGCAACCGGCCAGAACCGCGCCGTCAATCAATTTTTTTGCTATGCCAATATCACCATTGTGGTTGATGCCGATTTCCGCAATGATGAAAACCGGATGCTCATCTCCTACGGGTCTGTGGCCGATTGTTACAGCCGGACGTTTCATATTCTTCCCCCTCGTGTCGGTTTCGTTTGACGCAAACCAAGAATCCACTCTGCAAAGTCCCGGAACGCTCCCTGACCGCCGTCCACGTTGGAATGGAAATGGGATGACTTCGCTATCATTGCAATGGCATCCTTTGGTGCGCCTGTGAGTCCAACTTCGGCAATCTCGCGCATAATTCCAAGATCGTTGACGTCATCGCCGATATACGCCATCTCCGACGGTTGGAGCTTCGTGATGCTCGTAATTTCGGGAAGGAATCCCGCCTTGTCTTTGATGCCGAGAAACACATTCTTGATCTGGAGTTTCTCTGAGCGTCGCTGAACAATCATGGATTGTTCGCTGGTGATAATCGCTGTTGCAATCCCCGCGGCGCGCAAAATGTCCACGCCCATGCCGTCCCGCCGCGAGAACCTGTACAATTCTTCTCCCTTTGCCGAATAATAAATCCCCGTATCGGTCAAGACGCCGTCAACATCCGTGAGAACAAGCTTGATGTTCTTTGCCCGAAGGCGCAGTTGCTGTAACGTCAGTTTTTTCTTGCGTTTTGACTTTACCAAGCTGTCCAACCTCCATCAACCACCAGGTTCGCGCCTGTCATATAGCTTGAGGCATCACTTGCGAGGAAAACGAGCGCGCCTTTGTAATCCGTCGGATGGGCCATCCGGCCAAGCGGTGTGCGCGATGCATAATTGGCAATAAAGTATTCGTCCTGCGAATTTTCAACTCCACCCGGTGAAAGAGTGTTGACCCGGACACCTTTGTTTCCCCAGTAGGCGGCAAGAAATCTGGTGAATGAGATCACCGCGCCTTTTGTTACCGGATAAGCGGCGGATTTGTAGAAGGATTGGGTTCCGTCAGGCCGTTTGTACAGCGACTGGTCCGGTGCCACAATTCCGTAGGTCGAAGCTATGTTGATGATACTGCCGGTTCCTTTGCGCGCCATCTCAGTCCCGATGATTTGCGAGCAGAGGAATGTCCCGGTGACGTTGACATCGATGGATTTTTGCCACAATTCAAGGGGATAGTTTTCAAACTGGGAAAGTTCAGCCGCAGCCGCTGGATTCTCAAACATATCATTTATAGCGGCGTTGTTCACCAGGATATCAATTCTTCCGAATTCTTTCAGTACGCGATCTTTGAGATGTATTACGGAAGTTTTAGACGTGATATCGACGCCAACGCCGAGGGCTTTTCCTTTTTTTTGCGCTGCGAATTCAGTTGCCATTGCCGAACATTTGCTCTCATTGATATCAGCGACGACGACTGCTCCTCCGGCTTCCATAATCGCAATGCAGTGTTGCTTCCCAAGCAGACCCAGCGCGCCCGTAACGATCGCGACGCGTCCTTGAAGGGAAAAAGGATTTGATGCGCTCATCCTTTTGCGGGCCCTTCAATATTCTGCTTCGGCTTGAGGTTGAAGTTGCTTGTCTTCCTGAACACCGGCTCCACCGGTTCCCCTCGTAACGCACTCCGAACTTCTCCGCGATCAACGGCCGCTTTGAGTATCGGAAGAACTTCTCTGTACGCTTTCAGCGTGTAGGCGATATCTTCGTCGGAGTGAGAGAAACACATGTTGTGGAATCCTCCCCACAAAATGCCGCGCTTGATCATCTCTTGCTGTACCAGCGACTTCATTTCCAGCGGGTTACCGGCTTTCGCATCGAACGTCATGATTGTTCTGCAATCGAAACCCGTACATTGTGTGTATGGCATTCCCAATTCCAGCGCCAGGTTATTGTACCCTTCCTTGAGCTTTTTTCCCTGGGAAGCGAGCCGTTCAGGAACGCGGTGTGTTCGCAGTTCATGGATTGTTGCCTTCGCCGCGGCCAATGACAATGCTTCTCCTCCAAAGGTTGTGAAGAAGAAAATGTCCTTTTCACACAGACACATGACTTCTTTGCGCCCCGTGAGAATCGAAACGGGCATGCCGTTCGCAACTGCTTTGGAAAAACACGCGAGGTCGGCTTTTACGCCGAAGTATGCCTGCGCTCCGCCGAGCGCCAAACGGAAACCCGTCCACATTTCGTCAAAGATCAGAAGAACACCGCGTTGATCGCAGACTTCCTTCAGCTTGTGAAGAAAATTATCGCGGGGCGCCTCGAACACCACCGGCTCAAGAATAACGCATGCAGTATCGCCATCGATGGAATCAATAACAGACTGAAGATCATTGTAGTTGAACGTGAAAGACATATCCTGCGTTGCTTTGGGAATGCCTTTGTTCCGGTCTGTTACGGCGATGTACCAGTCATGCCAGCCGTGATAACCACAGCAGAGAACTTTGTTTTTTCCCGTGAACGCACGGGCAAGGCGGATTGCAGCGCTTGTTGCGTCGCATCCGGTTTTGCTGAACCTGACCATCTCCGCATTCGGAACAGTTTCCCGCACAAGCTCGGCCACTTCAACTTCCAGCGGATGCATTTGTGAAAAGGTGATTCCCTGCGCAAGCTGGGAAAGAATTGCCTTGTCGATCGCTTCGTGGCAATACCCGAGCGAGACCGGCCCGATGGCCATCATATAGTCAATGTACTCATTGCCATCGACGTCCCATACATGCGAACCTTTTCCGCGCTGAATATACTTGGGCGCAACGCCCTTCACATATTGTCCGGGTCCTTTGGCAAGAGTTTGCGTGTACGCAGGGATCAACCCCGTTGCACGCGCATAGTACGCGTCGGATTCTGTAATGGAAGGATATTCAGGATTTGACTGAACTTTGTTTGGCATACTCAACGCTCCTTAATCTGCGTCCCATTCATTCATGATCGTGT
>CAZJYO010000121.1:0-8261 GCA_964550275.1 uncultured Chitinophagales bacterium | reverse complement strand
TGGTCCTGCCTTTTCCTTCGGCACGGGGGATCGCACCCGGGCATTTCTCAAAATCCAGGATGGTTGCGACTACTCCTGCAGTTTCTGCACGATTCCGCTTGCGCGCGGCAAAAGCAGAAGCCAATCCATTTCTGATACAATTGTTCAGGCGTCTGATCTTGT
The DNA here is from genome assembly GCA_964550275.1 of uncultured Chitinophagales bacterium. Taxonomy (GTDB): domain Bacteria; phylum Bacteroidota; class Ignavibacteria; order UBA10030; family UBA6906; genus CAZJYO01. The sequence continues at coordinate 8,099 of CAZJYO010000121.1, read as the reverse complement.
GGCGCAGGGATTCAAGGAGATTGTGCTGACCGGAGTTAATGTCGGTGACTACGGAAGAAAAGATGACTCGAATTTGCTCATGTTGCTGCGTGCGCTTGTCCGCGTTGACGGCTTGCGGCGGATTCGAATCAGTTCGATAGAACCGAATCTTCTCACCGATGAAATCCTCGAGTTTGTTGCGACAACGGAAACAATGTGCAAGCATTTTCATATTCCGCTCCAAAGCGGCGACGATGAAACCCTTCATCGCATGCGGCGTCGTTATACCAGGAAGCAGTATGGTGATCTTATTCATCGTATTCACGATATGATTCCCTCCTGCGGTATTGGAGCTGATGTTATTGTTGGTTTTCCGGGCGAAACAGAGCAGCAATTCGAGTCAACGTGTCGCTTTCTTGAGGAACTGCCTGTCACCTACATCCACGGATTTACGTACTCTGAGAGACCGAATACCCCCGCGGCGGGATTTGATGGTGCCGTTGAGCCCCGTGTTCGCTATAAACGGAACGAACAGCTTCGCCACTTGGGCTTCAGAAAGAAACTCGCTTTTGCCGCGTCGCTCGAAGGGACAACGCAGGAAGTCCTGCTCGAAGATGATGCGGATGAGACGCACCGATTCGGTTTTATGACAAACTACGTTCGCGTTGCAGTGCCGTTGACGGGTTCGGAACCAAATACACTCGTGAGAACCCGCATTGATTCGAGTGCGGATGGAATATGCCACGGATCTGTCGTGACCAGCGGGAACATGTCATGAAGATCGCTGCTGTCGAGCCGGGAAGCATAGCGGAAGAACTCGGTATCGTCCCGGGCGATGACCTGCTGGAGATCAATGGAGCGCGCGTTCAAGATCACATTGACTTTCGTTTCCATGAGGGGGACGCGACGCTTTCCATCAAGGTCGCGCACGCGTCCGACGTCACGATCTTCGACATTGATAAAGACGAAGGGGAACTCCTCGGTCTCGATTTTGAAGACATGAGGATTCTTGCTTGTGGCAATGACTGTGTGTTTTGTTTTGTCGACCAGAACCCGCAGGGAATGCGCAAGCAATTGTATTTCCGCGACGGTGACTACCGGCTTTCGTTCATGTACGGCAATTACACCACGATGACAAACGCCGGGCCCGCTATACTCCGCCGGATTATTCAGCAACGCCTCTCCCCTCAATATATTTCCGTCCACGTTACTGATTATGACGTCCGGAAAAAACTGATGGGCCTGAAGAAGGATGACCTGATCCTGGAAAAGATCAAACTCCTTCATGATAACGGCATCGACATGCACACGCAGATTGTGCTCTGTCCGGGCATGAACGATGGTTCCGTTCTGGAAAAGACCGTGAACGACCTCTTTCAGTTTCACAAACACATTGTTTCGCTTGCTATTGTTCCTGTGGGATTGACAGATCACAGGTTCGGACTGTTTGAGCTCAAGAAAGTGGATGCCCGATATGCATCCGGCCTGCTTGATACGCTGAGCGAGTGGCAGAAAACATTCCGCAAGAAGACAGGAAGAAATTTCATCTACGCATCGGATGAATTCCACATTGTTGCCGGACGGCCTGTTCCGCCATCATCACATTATGACGGGTTTCCACAGACGGAAAATGGTGTCGGGCTTGTGCGAAGTTTTCTGAATGGCTTTGCCGCGCAAGCGAGGAGATTTCCGGAAAAACTTCCCCGTCCGCGGCGACTGACGCTTGTTACCGCCGAGCTTCCGTCGGGAATGATTCAAGAGAAGGTTCTTCCGAAACTGAAAAAAATAAAAAACCTTGACGTTGAACTGATCACGGCTGTCAATGTTCTGTACGGGAGGAGCGTTACTGTTGCTGGACTTCTTTCGGGCAAATGCATATCTTCAGCAATGAATAGTCCAATTCCGGGCGACCTGGTTCTTTTGCCTCCTGATATTCTCAACGCAGACGGAGTGCTTCTGGATGACGTGACGATCCCCCAGTTGGAATCCATGGTAGGGACCCGGATAATGGTTTTTGACGGTGAATGGAGCGGCGTATTCAAAGCATTAAATCAAAAGCGCGGGAGAGCGGCATAGGGCATTGGTAATGTTTAGCATGAATGCTCACACACACATTGAAGAAAGACCCGCTCGCATGTCCAGGCTGATATGTTCTTTGCTGTTCGCGCTTTGTACCCAGATGCTCTTTGCCGCCGAGAAACCGGTGCTCTCCCGGTATGACGCCGGGCTTGATTTGATTCCCCCTGCCTCATTTTCCGGGCTCCAGGAATTTCAGGATACTCCACCATCTGAAACATCCCGCGATAAAAAGTCGCCGGGCCTTGCCGCGTTGTATTCTCTTTTGCTTCCCGGAATGGGCGAACTGTATGCCGACGGATTCTCATCCGGAAAGTACTTCACAATCGCGGAAGGAGCGTTGTGGTTGACGTACGCGACGTTGGACGTCTATGGGAATTCCATCCAGGATGACGCACGGTCGTTTGCCGTGTCGAAGGCGGGCGTGAATACTTCGGGAAAGCCCGATCAATTCTTCATTGATATCGGCAATTTTGTGGATGTGTACGAGTACAACGAGAAACAACTTCGTGATCGTGAAGAGGAAAAGCTCTATGATCCCAATGCCGGATATTACTGGCGTTGGGAATCCGATGATCTTCGTGCGCAATACCGCGAAGAACGCATCAATGCTGAGAACGTGTTTAACAACCGCAAATTTGTCGTTGCGGCAATCATTGTGAACCACGTTGCAAGCGCCATCAATGCGGCCCGCAGTGCGATTTCCTATAACGCGGAGCGCGAGGCAACCGGCGAACTTCGGTTCGGTGCTTCCGTTCTTGGCAGTGTTTCCCATCCTCATGGAATCCTTCTGACAGTTTCAAAGGGGTTTTAGCCGCTGACCAATGCGGAATATCAAACTTGTTGTTGAGTATGATGGAACCGGGTTTGTCGGGTGGCAGATCCAACAACAAGGGCGGACGGTCCAGCAAGAACTGACCAACGTTCTCAATACTGTTCTTCAGGAAGGCGTCAACGTTATCGGCGCCGGGAGGACGGACGCAGGCGTTCACGCCCGGGGACAAGTTGCCAACTTCCGCACGAAATCCAGTCTCTCCACCGGATCTTTACTCAATGCTCTCAACGGGCTTCTCCCGCGGGATATTTGTATCCACTCCGCGGAAGATGTTCCGGAAACATTCCACGCCCGGTTTGACGCCCGGGAGAGAGCATACCGCTATTTTATCACGCAACGACCTTCGGCAATCAGCCGGCTGTATTCCTGGTTCGTCAAGTACACGCTCTCCCCGGCAGAGATGAACGAATGCGCAAAAATTCTTGTCGGCGAGCATGACTTCCGCGCGTTCTCCAAACTGAATCCGGAATTAACCCATTCACGTTGTGTTGTCACCGCGTCATATTGGTCTGCATCGGCAGAAATGCTCGTTTATGAGATTCGCGCAAACCGGTTTCTTCATGGAATGGTGCGTGCCCTCGTGGGAACGATGGTGGATGTCGGTCGTGGGCACCGTACCCTTGATGATTTTCAGGCAATCCTGCGTTCCGGTGAACGATCTGATGCAGGAATGTCTTCGCCGCCGCACGGGTTGTTTTTGGAGTCGGTGGGATATGATGCCCCCAATCCGGAGCTTCTTTGAAGCGGACTTGACCCACTCTGTTGATTTTCGCAGTGCTTTGCTGTATTATCTCCATGTTGAATTGCCGAATCTCCATCACATCATTTGAATAATGCCACCTTCAGAATCATCAGCTTCCATTACCCCTGTTCTCTCAGATGAGACTTCCCGCCTTCGCAGGGCAGTCGAAGAACTTTCCATTCTCAATGATCTTGCCCGGACGATTAGCGCTTCGCTCGACCCGCAAGAAGTCATGGACGTCATTATCCGTCGATCCCTGAGGGCTGTGCAGGCCGAGCAGGGGGTGATTACGATGGTGGAACAACAGGCGGCCGATCCCTTGAAAACACTCGTACGGGCGATGAACAGTACGAAAGAACATGAACACCTGAGGCCGACGCAAAACCTGTTGGGCTGGATGCATTTGAACAAGAAGCCCCTGTTGCTCAACTCTCCGCGCACTGACCCGCGTTTTCAAGGCGTTGAGTGGGCGTCGTCAATGCAGTCGGTGATGTGCGTTCCCTTGATGATCAAATCCGAACTCAAGGGCGTGTTGACGGTGTATAACAAGCGCGGCAACGGGGGGTTCACCGATGATGATCAACGCGTGCTGGCTATTATCGGCGGGCAATCAGCGCAGGTGATTGAAAATGCCCGGCTGAATGAACATGAGAAGCAGTTCCTCAAGATGCAGGAGGAGCTGAGGCTTGCATACAAAATCCAGATGGACCTGCTCCCTGCCGAGGCGCCATCAATTCCGGGCTATGACGTTGCGGCAAAGACTATTACTGAACAGTTGGTCGGTGGCGACTATTTCGATTTTATTCCGGGCAAGGATGGCACGCTCGCCGTATGCGTTGGCGATGTTTCAGGAAAGGGGCTCCCTGCCGCCTTGCTCATGGCGAATACACAAGCGACATTGCGCGGGCAGTCACTGGTCGCCAACTCGGTAACGGAGTGCATTACGCGTTCGAATACGCTGCTGTACCAAAGCACGAGCGCGGAAAAATTCGTGACGCTTTTTTACGGCGTCCTCGATTATAAGAATCATGTTCTTGTCTGCTCTAATGCCGGGCACGAACATCCCTACCATTTTTCCAATGCAGAACAGCCCTCAAAGCTGGAAAAAGGAGGAACAGCGTTGGGTATGCTGGACTCTTTTCCCTACGATGAGGAAACGGTTCCGCTCGCAATTGGTGACACCATTGTCATGTTCTCTGACGGTATTTCCGAGGCAATGGATGATAAGCGGGCGCAGTTCGGCGCTGAACGTCTTGAGGCACTTATTCGCCAGCATCGACAGTTGTCAGCCGCCGCGCTTATCGGAAAGATTGTCGAAGCAGTGCAATGGCATTCGGGCCTGGCACCGCAAACAGATGATATGACTCTGCTGGTCATCAAACGGACGGGCTGATTTCTTTGTTACCACGATATTAACAGTTGAAGGAGGACATTCATGGGTATTCGATCTTCGACACTTGACAGCGGTATTGCGCTGATTGAAGCGGCGGGATCACTCGTTGGCGGAGATGAAACGGACAAGCTGCGTCAGGCCATCGCCGGGTTTCTCGACCGGCAATATCAAAAATTGGTGATTGACCTGAGCGGCGTTACCTACATGAACAGCACCGCCATCGGAGTGCTGGTGCAGGGACACACAAGTTACACGCGCAAGGGATGGAAGGTGGTGTTGTGCGGGATCAACAAGAACATTGACAGCATTTTTGTTATCACGAAGCTGACGTTGGTGTTTGACGTCAAAGATTCGCGCGATCAGGCGATCAAAAGCGTAAGCTAGCGGAGAACTTCGCATGCACATGCGAATGGTTGAAGTAAAGGTTAAGGAAGGCCTGACAAGCCAGCTCCGGACACATTACGCGAACCGCGTGATCACAGGGCTTTCCGAGGCGCGCGGTTGTCGATATGCCGGCTTGTTGCAGGAAGTACGTCATCAGCATGAGTGCATTTCACTCACGCTGTGGGATTCGGAAGAGGATTGTCTGGCGTATGAGCGGAGCGGACTTTTCGGGAAACTTCTGGATGAGACACGCCCGTATCTTCTCGAGTCCACGGAATCCAGGATTCAACTGTCGCAGGATCTCACTCTTGAATATGTGCCGGTTCCCCAGGAACCTGTCGTCACTGTGATGCCGATTGAAGCAACGAGTAATGAAGCGGAGTCCAGAGAAAGTGTAGGTTCACCCGTGTGGGTGAGAATAATCTCCCTGAAGGTGAAACCGGGAAAACTTGATGAGTTCAAGCAGTTTTATGTCAATCATGTTCTTCACCGGCTACGGGCAGTCAAGGGTTGCAGGTATGTGTATCTGACGGGCAAGGCCCAGAGACCTGATGAGATTCTCTCGGTGACAAGCTGGGACACCAAAGAGGATGCAGAGAAGTACGAACAGAGCGGAGCGTTCGGTGTGTTGCTGCGTTCTGCACAACATGTTCTTTCGGATTTATACCAATGGAAAAAGGATGAAGAGAAGGAAGGAACAGTTCGCTCCACAACCAGCGAGGACCCTGTGGTTGAGCAATACACTGTTTTGGTGAGTAAGTCGTTTAAATAAAGATGAAAAATGTTGTGAATTCCACGAGCGGATACTGATGGAAATGCGTGCAAGGTTCTCCAAAGATATTCCGGGCATATGTCTTGTTGAAGTCGAAGGCGCTCTCCTTGGTGGAGATGAAATTGACCAACTGCGCGGCGTTATCACGCAGGCGGTAGATGCGGGTTGCGGCAAGCTGGTTATTGATTTTACCGGTGTCAGCCACATGAACAGCGCCGCGGTGGGGGTTCTTGTTTCCGCCGTGACTTCGTACGCACGACGTCACTGGCAGGTGCGTCTCTGTGGTGTCAGCAAGCCCGTGTATAATGTCCTTGCTATCACCAAGCTCAATCTTGTCTTTGAGATGACAAAGACGCGGGAGGATGCGATCAAGAGTTTGCAGTAGAAGCGGTCGTGATCCTCTCGCGAATTGACCCCCACCATCTTCAAGTAGTCCCAAGTAACGCAGTATTCGATTTGTGCATTGTAGGTAACAGTACCCACCTCAGGAGGACATCAATGAAACGCCAATATCTTGTACTTTTCCTGATCGCAATCATGGCGGTTCCAAAGACAGGGCACGGCCAATGGAAGAGCGATCCATCCGATAACACTGCAATTTCACGTGAACTGGAGGACCAGCAGGCGCCCCGCGTGATCTCTGATGGATCTGGTGGTGCAATATTTGCCTGGCAAGACTTTAGGAACGGTACAGACTACGACATCTATGCCCAACGCGTTGATTTCTACGGTATCATCCAGTGGGACAATGATCAGGTTCCTATCTGTACTGCGGACAGCAACCAGTACCTTGCGGGATTAGTGCCGGATGGTGCTGGTGGTGCAATCATCGTCTGGGGAGATCGACGGGGGGGCAACACGGATATCTACGCACAGAGGATTTCTGAGGCTGGCTCGATTCAATGGAGCAGTAACGGTGTCGTTGCAGTGACTGGTACCGGTGATGCAATGGGGATCGCTGCAGCATCCGTGACAGACGGAGTCGCCATCGTCTGGCTCCGGGAAGACGATTCCACCTTAACGGATGTTTTCGCGCAGCGGGTTGATTCCTTGGGGGTTCCACAGTGGGGGGCCAACGGCGTTGCTGTGTGTTCTCTTGCCTCCGCGCAATCTGCGCCTGTGATCATTGGTGATGGATCAGGAGGCGTCCTCATCGCTTGGCAGGACGAACGTGACAGCGCGCTAACCGAAGCCGATATCTACGCGCAACGCCTCGATGGCTCGGGAGTTGCCAGTTGGTTGACCAACGGAAATGTCGTTTGCGGTTCTTCTGGAATTCAGAAAGCCCCGGCGATTGCGGCAGACGGGTCCGGGGGCGCCATCATCGCTTGGGAAGATGCTCGAGGAGCCGATTACGATGTGTATGCTCAACTGGTGAATTCATCAGGGTCGGCCGTCTGGCCGTTGAATGGAACTAGTGTATGTGCGGCTTCCGGAGATCAGGGAGAATTGAGTGTAACCGGAGACGGGTCCGGAGGCGCCATCCTGGCTTGGGAGGATATGCGTACTCCAGCCTCCGGGTTCGATATCTACATGCAAAGAATGTCAGCAGCGGGATCCGCGCTCTGGTCTCTCGATGGTGTGGCTATCTGCGACGAATTAGAGAACCAGGAAAACGTTGTTATTGCCGGAGACGGGTCTGGCAGTACTATTGCCTGTTGGGACGATTCCAGGAGCGGTTCTGAAAAGGACATTTACTCGCAATCTGTTACTTCTGTCGGAGGAATCTTGTGGGCTGAGGACGGCATTCCGGTTTCGACGGGAAACGACGACCAGTATGTTCCATCCGTCACGGCGGATGGAAACGGGGGCGCGATTATGACCTGGAACGACCTTCGTCAGCAAGGATCGCGGGGAATAGACGTTTATGCCCAGAATGTGAACAAACGAGACTCTCTCAGTAAATTATATGAAAAGG
>CAZJYO010000120.1:0-8295 GCA_964550275.1 uncultured Chitinophagales bacterium | reverse complement strand
GGGGTGGGCGTGTGAGTGAAAAGTCACTCTCTCCTCACGAGAGGCCTGCCCGCCCCAAAAATTCTTCCGAGGCAGGCGGGGATTTAGGGTGAGTTCCTATTACAACCCATGATCCCACATCTGAAATGAAAGATGCGCTGGTTTTGAAGGCACTTTGGCGTGAACACTAACATACGCGTCAGAAGCTTCCATAGGGTACTCGGTCTCATCTTGGTGTTGCCCTTTGTTGCATGGGCTGTAACCGGGTTCATCTTCTTTGTGAAACCCGGCTACGCGGGCGCGTACGAAATGATAGCGCCGAAAACATATGCTCTTACCGATACCATCGCGATTGTGCCTGATTCTTCCTGGCTTCAGGTTCGATGTTTCCGCACGGTTCTTGGTAACCATCTTCTTGCGAAAACGCCGGAAGGATGGAAGCACTTCAACCTTGCGACGTTGAAAACTTGGGAACGTCCGTCTGATAACGATGTAAAGACGCTGATTGCGGACGCCATCGCCGGAAAGGAACGCTATGGAACCGAAATCCATGTTTCCGGTGATTCGATCAGAACAGAAACGGGAATTGTCATCTCGCTCGATTGGGATTCGATGTCGCTTTCTCAACAGGGTTCCGACACAGAGTTGATTGACATGCTTTACCGGATTCATTATCTCCAGTGGACGGGAATCGGTTTCATTGATAAAATAGTCGGCGTTGTGGGCCTCGTATTCGTACTAATTCTCGCGGGGCTTGGCATCCGGTTGAGTTATAAGCGGTAACTCATTTTTGATTTTATTTGGGTGGTTCGAACTCTCCCCCTGCCCCTTTTGAGCTCTTTTCCCCTCCCTTACGAAGGGAGGGGAACTGCGCATGATTGACGCAAGGGGAGAGTTGCCTGCCATTCCAAATTGAGACACTCGGAGTCTTGAAAGACAATTTGTAAAGCAAGGGAGAAAACAATGGCAGAACTCAAAACGAAAGTCAACGCAAAGAGCGTCACCAAATTTCTCGAAGGCGTAAAGGACAAACAGCGCCGGGAGGATTGTCTTGCAGTGCTCAAACTCATGAAGCAAGCAACGAAGGCAGAACCGAAGATGTGGGGAACAAGTATCGTCGGGTTTGGCACCCACCGCTACAAGTCGCCCGCGACAGGCAGAGAGGGTGATTGGTTTCCCATTGGGTTTTCTCCGAGGGCGCAGAATCTGACTCTGTACTTCATATCCGGCTTCGGCAAGTACGCCGACCTGATGGCAAAACTCGGCAAGCACTCAACCGGCATGGGCTGCTTGTACGTCAAGAAGCTGGATGACATCAGCATTCCGGTGTTGAAGCAACTGATGAAGAAATCCCTTGCCGATTCAAAGAAAGTCTCCAAGCAGAACACTACACCAACCAAATGAGGAGCTCAACAATGCAAATGCGAACGGAAGTCGTAAAAAGCGGAATAACGTTTGGCACAGCGCTGGCGATTGCTATTAGCTGGTCGGCTAACAACTCGATACTCTGGGCGATCATTCACGGATTGTTCTCCTGGTTGTATGTTGTCTACTATGCGTTGTTCAAGTAGGAACGAATTAAAAAAGGCCCCGAAGAAGTTCAACAGGCATCGAGGACTACAGCAGACGGCATCATGAAACTTGATGTGTTCATTGCTCTAATGATTGCGATTGCTCTATTTGGCTGTGACACGGCAACATCGCCACCACCACCTCCAGGTACTCCTCCCAAAAACATGTGGCAGCATATCTGGCCGGTGCAGAAATGGATCGAGACAATTCTACCAACTGGCAACGGCCATGTTTTCGTCGGGACGTACGACTCCGCCCTTTTCCACTCAACTGACAATGGTGTTAGTTTCATTCCCTCATCAAACGGCATGCTGCCGCGCGAAGACGTTCATGCCTTAGCCGTCGGAGTGAATGGATATTTGTATGCCGGAACATACGGCGGTGCGTTTTACCTTTCAACCGATCAAGGATCAACATGGTCGCAACCAAGCCCAGCGTACGGCACGTACTTCGACCTTTTCCCTTGTCCATCAGGTGAACTCTTTGCGGCTTTGCTTGGGAGGGGTGTGAGTAGGACGACTGATCACGGGACGACCTGGACCAATTATGTTCTGCCAGACTGGAACGTGCAATCTGTTGCACGTACTTCAGGCGGCAGTTTGTTCGCTGGAACGAATTCGGGTCTTTATGTTTCGACAGATTCCGGCGCGACATGGGCTCATAACACGAATGGAATGCCAGCGTCCTATGTTCACTCGATCAAATTTGCGTCAAACGGGTTTGTTTTCGCGGGATGTGCTACTGGGGTGTTTTACTCGTCGGACTACGGAGCTAGTTGGAGTCCAACCGCCTTACACGGCGACAGTCTTGGAGTCTTCCGGCTTGGCATCAGTCCCAACGACTACATTGTGGCCACCAACTACGGTCGAGGCATTTTCATTTCGTCGGATTATGGATCAACCTGGACGAACGATACAACTGGAATGACCGATAGACGTGTGCGCTGCGTGGCAATAACTCCTGACGGATATGTTTTCGCCGGGACATATAACTCCGGGGTCTTTAGGACGTCAAGACCGATTTATTGAGAGAGCAGTTTGAACAAGCAGTGAAGAGAAATCCAACCATGAGTGACACAACCAAAGCCGTCTTGCTGGTTGCAGATATCAGCGGATTCACCAGCTTCATGAAGCAACACTCCATCGCGCTCAATCATGCAAAGCAGATCATTGTCCGGTTGTTGAAGGCTTTGATGAGCGCTTCCCAGCCGCCGCTCAAGGTAGCGGAACTGGAGGGTGATGCAGTGTTTTTCTACGCGCTCGCGTCTGAGTCCAACGTGGAAAAGACAGTTGGTCAGGTGAAATCCCAGATCGTCGGTTTCTTTGAGGCCTTCAAGCGCGAGTTGGAAACGATCAACAACCTCAAGACATGCGTGTGCGATGCGTGCGACCATGTTCACGATCTTCAACTCAAGCAGGTGATTCACGTCGGAGAAGTATCGGTTGAACGCATTGATCGCTTTGAAAAGCTCTTCGGCTTGGACGTTATCCTTGTGCATAGAATGCTCAAGAACTCGGTTCCTTCCAAAGAATATGTGATGATGACGAGTCCTTTGTTTACAGCGATGAGGGATTTTTTCGGACTTGCACCCGAGCGGCGGCAGGAAAGTTTTGAGGGTGTCGGCGAAGTGGAAACACTGGTGTTTTATCCGAAGCAATTGCCAGAGGATATTTCCAGGCCGCAAATGGCGCAAGGCCCCAAAGGGCTTCTCCACAAGCTTGGGTGGCGGGCAGAAATCAGTCTGGGTTTTTTGTGGGATATGCTTGGATTCAGGAAGTTTGCAGGTGAATTCAAAAACCTCCCCCAATGAGGAACATTTATCAGGGGGATTTGTTATACTGTACACGAATTGATTCACCAACAAAGGGGATTTCATGATGCGATTTTCAATGGTTCTGGCTCTTGTTGCTGCAATGATCATCGGTCTTACGGATGCCGGGGTTGCTCAAACCAAGGCGCCCGGTTTCAAGTTGAAGACCTATGACGGCAAAACCGTGGATTTGGCCAAACTCAAGGGCAAGGTTGTGGTTGTGAATTTCTGGGCAACGTGGTGCGGACCGTGCAAACGTGAGATCCCTGACTTCAACGAAGTGTATGGAAAGTACAAGGGCAAGGGAGTGGAGATCGTGGGCATCTCGCTTGATCAGGATGGGTGGGATGTAGTGAAGCCCTACATGGATAAAGCGAAGATTGCGTATCCGGTGGTGGTAGGCAATGGAGAGCTGGCTGAGGCATACGGTGCGGCATACGCAATTCCTACAACGGTTATCGTGGACAAGAAGGGAAATGTTGCAGGTTCACGCGTCGGGTTGCTGAACAAGGCTGAATTGGAAAAGATGATTAACGCTGCGATATTACTGTAAGCAGGTCGAAATGAGAAACAAAAACCCCGTTCGGGCAAACCGGACGGGGTTTCTTATTTGGGGATCGGCCTCAAAAACGTAGGGGCTTGATTAATCAAGCCCCTACGGATTAAACTCCACACGGATTTTTTTAACATTTACTCCAGCCGCAGTTGTAACACACCACGCAACCGCTCACGTGCTCGACGTTCGTGCCGCATTCCGGGCAAGCTGTTTGCGACTTCGGGCCGTCGGTGCTCTTGGCGATCGTCTTTGCCGGGTTGCCGCTCATAACACGCGGCACTCTTGCTCCGCCGGTCTTTTGTGTCTGCTCACGATGTTCAATGTAACGCTCAAGTGCCTTGCCGATTGCATCCGGCGTGGAGAGAATCTGTCCGCCGTGGCCGTCCCACACAGGCGTTGGTCCGGAAATGCCCTTGAGTTGCTTTACGATCTCGCGCGGTTCAATCCCGGCGCGCAGTGAAAGCGAAATCAACCGGCTGATCGCCTCAGACTGTGCCGCGGCATTTCCACCCGCCTTGCCGATCGTGGTAAACACTTCGCACAATCCCTCTTCATCCTCGTTGATCGTCATGTAGAGATACCCCTCGCCCGTCCTGATGCGCTCGGTGATACCGGACGTAACATGCGGACGCTCGCGCGGTCCCTTCACCTTCGGTTGTTCAGCGGGCTTTGTGCCTTCAGATTTCTTCTTGGCGAATTCCTCGGTCTGAAGAATGCCTTCACGGCTTCCTTCGCGATAGACTGTGATACCCTTGAGTCCGGCTTTGTAGGCGGTGAGGTAAATATCCGCCACGGTTTCCACGCTGACTTCCTCGGCAAGGTTCACCGTTGAAGATATACTGCTATCTGTGTACTTCTGGATGACGCCCTGCATCTTCACCCGGAAATACGGGTCGATTTGATGTGCCGTCACGACGTAGTCCGGCAGACTTTCATCATCGCCGAACATCTTTTTGACGAGCGGATGGTACACTTTGTATTCGGTGAAGGTATCGCCATCGTGGTTCTTGACGCGGCGGCGATAGCTTGTGCAGAAAATCGGCTCAATGCCGGAGCTGGTCTGCGCAACAATGGAACCCGTTCCCACCGGCGGCACCGTGATAACCGTGCTGTTGCGGATACCATGCTTGCGGATGCTTTCCTGAATATCCTGTGGCAAGGATTGAACGAATTTGCTCTTCGAGTATCCTTCCCAGTTGAAGAGAGGGAAAGCGCCTTTTTCGCGTGCAAGTTCCACTGAGGTTTTGTACGACTCATCGCGGATGACGCGCATAATGCGGTCGGTAAGGTCAAGTGCTTCCTGTGAATCGTACTTTATCTTCATCATCACAAACGCGTCAGCCAAGCCGGTAATACCGAGACCGATACGTCGATCCGAAGCCACGGCTTTCTTAATTTTGTCCAGCGCGTGGTTATCCATGTTGTAGTCAATGACGTTATCCATGAACCGCGTCGCCGTGCGCGTTACCGTCGCAAGCTCATCGAAATCAAAGGCACCAGTTTCATTCACAAACTTGCCGAGGTTGATGTTGCCCAGGTTGCACGCCGTGTAGGAAGCGAGCGGTTGTTCGCCGCACGGGTTTGTGCTTGTGAGCGGATTTGCGTATTCGACGTTGTGATAATCCTTCATCGTGTCCCAGAAGATGATGCCGGGCTCTGCGGAAGCGTGCGCATTCTTGATGATCTTGAACCAGAGTTCCTTTGCCTTCACCTTGCGGTACGCCGTGCCATTCCAGCGAAGCTCAAAGTCCGTGTCGTTGATGACGGCATTCATGAACTCGTGCGTCAGCAGAACGCTGATATTTGCGTATTGCACCTTGATGCGCCGCGGATCGTTCTTGATGGTGATGAACTTCTCGATATCCGGATGGTCAACGCGCATGGTAAGCATCAATGCGCCGCGGCGTCCGGCTTGTGAAACCGTGTTGGTGCTTTCGCTGAACAGATTCATGAACGCCGTTGCGCCGGGTGACCGGTCAATCGTGGCATTTACCGCGGCTCCCTCGGGGCGAAGCGATGAAAGGTCCGTCCCGACCCCTCCGCCTGTACGGTACACCATCGCCGACTCTGCTATACAGCGATAAATTCCTTCTAAACTGTCTTCCTCAATTGGAATGACGTAGCAATTCGAAAGGGTGGGTCTGCGGCGCGCTTCTTCGCGTCCAGCTCCATGCATAACACGCCCGCCGGGAACGAACTTGAAGTCAAACAACAGTTCCAAAAACCTGTTATACCACAATTCTTTGTCTGTTTCGACGGATGCGAGCGCCCGTGCGATGCGGCTCCACATGTGCATCGGTCCCTGCTCATTGGGAGCCAGGTATTTTGAACGCACGACGTCAGCGGCAAGATCGTTGTCGCCGTAATAGTCGCGGCAATTTAACGCGAGATCGGTGATGGTTTCATTCAGTGACGCCCCGTTTGCCTTCTGCCGGGCAGGAATGGCGCTGTCCACATTCAAGGAGGTGGTGGGGGTGATCTCCTTTTGCGACATAGTAACTTCCTTTTGGGTTAAGGGTGAGTGTTTCTGTCATTTCGTTCGTACCGGAAAAAGCCGAAAGCCCATCATGGTTGCAAAATGATTGGGCTTTCGGGTACCTTCAACTAGCTGTATGTCGTGCCGTCAGTGCCGCTCTTGCTTCCTGTGTCATTCTTGTCATGAGTATCGTTACTTCCTCAAATACATTTCGTACATAAACAACCCAGGAGGCGGAAGGAGACGCATCGTATTGTTGCGCCGTGAATTCTGGTTACATGTTCTTCTTCTTGACGAGCATATCCGAAAATGTCGGCTGAAAATATACAACGTCCACCAAGTGAAGTCAAGAAGAAAATTCAGCGAATCAAGTTTCTCTTGTATTGACAATATGTTATGGCGTGATTTTTTTCTGCGTTGACTTTGAGTCGCGGTGAAGATATATTGCACCACGATTTTTTTCATGTCAGTCAATGAGTTTTTTCACTTCCCAAGGAGTGATGGCGTGAGAATCCCCGCCCTGCTTGTCTTTCTGTTGTTGCTTGCCGGCTGTACCCCAGATAGAGCTCTTCTCATGGAAACAAAATTCGACGCTCCGCTCAGACAAAAGATGGCGCTCATCCCCGAAGGCGAGTCGGAAAACATTGCCATTATCGGAAAATGCAATGAAACAATTGACGCGGCGATGCGGCAGGCCATGATGGACGCCGGTGCCGATGTGCAGACGATGAACAATGAATTCTTTACTGCAACAGTATCCTCCGACGATATTTTCGATGTTGCCGTGCTGGATTTCATAACGCAGATTGACCTTTCTCAAACATCCAAGCTGCTTCCACGATGAGGAGAACTGCTGTGCTCATGCATGTGCTTCGATCCCTGCTGGTTCTGGCGCTGGCCGGGTCAATTTCCATGGCCAACGGGTTTGAAAAACAGTTTGGAACTCCCATTGGAACGCCTGTTTCAGGCAGCGCGATTGAGAACAAACTCGATCCCGGATTGCGGTTTCTTTACCAGGAATTCACCAGCCAGACCGAATCCATCAACCGGCTTACCGATGGTTCACGGTACTTCCAGCTTCATCAAAATCCCGCCGGAATTCACGAGGCGCAGGTCTTCATCAAGGTCAATAATCCCTCTGCCGCGGCAGAGTTGGAGCAATTCGGCGTCCAGATCGAATCCCAAGTCGATGATATTCTTGTCGCCCGGTTGCCTATTGCCCAAGCGTATGCAGTTGCTTCATTGCAAGGGATTGACAACATCCAGATTTCTGGACAATCCAAGCCGTTGTTGAACCTCAGCAGGACGGAGGCAGGGGTTTCCCCCATTCATGTCGGGGGCGGAGGTTTGGATCGTTCGTACAGGGGTTCAGGAGTGATTGTGGGGATAGTGGACAGCGGCATCGATTGGTCACATCCTGATTTTTCCGTGGCGGCGGATAACACCCGTATTCAGTACCTGTTTGATTATTCGCAGGGAACAAATGGAACGGAGTTCACCAAAGCCCAGATTGATGCAGGCACATGCACAGAAGTGGATGATGCATCGGGTGGCGGGCATGGGACTCACGTTGCGGGCACGGCGGCAGGCAACGGCCGGGAGAATGGAAGCTACATCGGCATGGCCCCGGAATCCGATATTGTTTTCGTGAAGGGCTTCCGCGCCGGCTCGGCGGGTTTCTCCGATGCGGACGTTGTCAATGGGGTAAACTATATTTTCACCAAAGCCCGCGCAGCGAACAAGCCCGCGGTGATTAATCTCAGTCTCGGCGGCCACTACGGTCCGCACGACGGCACAAGCTTGTACGAGCAGGCGCTGAGCGGCATGGTAAGGCCGGGAAACATCATTGTGGCGGCGGCAGGGAATGAGGGTGGACGAGCGATTCATGGCGGCTACCAGGAA
>CAZJYO010000119.1:222-8375 GCA_964550275.1 uncultured Chitinophagales bacterium | reverse complement strand
GGAGCTGGTTTGTTTGAGACAAGATTTGGCAACTGGCGCGAGGTTTCGACGGACATATACATAAACCGGATTCGGGGGACAGGGTTGAATAATATTATTGCTGTTGGCAGCTTCGGATTCATGACCCACTTTAATGGTAGTAACTGGCAATCCATTGGTTATGACCCGGATGCTGGCTATGGCTCTGTTAGCGTAAGGGAAGGCCTCGTGATTGCAGTAGGTAGAAAAGGAGGAAGGGCTTTTGTGTCAGTAGGACGAAGGGAGCTCTAGGCGGCCCCTCTTCTTCATTGCTTCTCACCCTCGGAATCCAGATATTTCTCCCCCGAAAATGCCCAAAGACAAAGTCATACTGCTCGTTGATGATGAAGCCCCGCTGCTAAAAGCGACAATGGCCGGGCTCGTTTCCCGCGGGTTTACCGTGGAGGCCGCAGAAGGGGCTGATGCCGCCATGCGCGTTATCCACGATATCAATCCGGACCTTGTGGTGACGGATCTGGTCATGCCGGGCACCAACGGATTTGAATTGTATCAGCGCGTGAAGGCGGAATATCAGAACCGGACCGTCCCCTTTGTTTTTCTTACCGCCGTGGATGATTTTCACGCAAAGAAATTCGGCAAGGAAATCGGTGCAGCCGCATACATCACAAAACCGGTTGACCTCGACGAACTGGAAGATATCATCAAGGAAAAGCTCGGCGCATAACGTCGACTCCGTTTCCGCCATGAAGACCAACGACAGAATCGAATTCATCGACCTGATGCGCGGCTTTGCCGTCATCGTGATGGTGATGGGTCACAGCATCGATGCCGTGCTTGCAAATGCATCGCGTACAACAGAACTTTTCCGCCTGTATGACGCCATTCGCGGATTCACCGGCCCAGTGTTTCTTTTCGTTTCCGGCATGTCGTTTATGGTCGTCACCGAAAGAAAGTGGGAACGATACCGTACTCTGACGCCCGAAGTTGCCAAACGGGTTCTCAAGATTCTTCTTCTGCTGGTGATCGGATATGCGCTTCACTTTCCTTTCTTCTCGCTCAACAAGATTGTAAATGAAGCGGGCCCCGGAGAGCTCGCGTCATTTCTTCAGGTTGACGTGCTCCAGTGCGTCGCAGTGAGCTTGCTGATCCTGCAGGGTCTGATTTTTGTGTCATCCTCCGTAAAGATGTTTGTGCGCACAACGGTCGTGAGTGCAGTGCTCATGGTATTGCTTACGCCGGCCTTGTGGGGAATACATGTTGCCGATGTTCTTTCACCGGTTGTGGCGCCGTACCTGAACCAACAGCAAGTTTCCATTTTCCCGCTCTTTCCCTACGCGGGATTTTTGTTCGCTGGCGTGGCAGTTGCGCACCTGTTCCTTCCGGCGCGCAATGAACAAAGAGAGCGTGAGTTTTTCGCTTCGCTGGCCAGGATTGCACCGTGGGTTGCCGTCATCGGACTTGTCGCCGATCTCCTTCCCTGGCAAGTATTTCCTGAACACGACTATTGGAAAGCAAGCCCCAACTTCTTTCTCATCCGGCTGGCCATTGTTTTGTTGTTGACCTCGGGCTTCTTCTTCCTGCGCAACGTGCCGCAGACTGTCAAAGAACACGCCACAACGCTGGGACAAGCATCGCTGCTTGTGTATGTCGTTCACCTTGTGGTTGTCTACGGTTCCGCGGCAAATAGCGGACTCGCGCAAACAGTCGGCCGTGCGCTGAACTATCCACAGGCAATGGTTGTCGGCCTCGCTGTTCTCGGCGCGATGGTGATTATGGTGCAATGCCGGAATCTTCTCCAGCGCAGACATCTTTGGTCTTTGCGCCTGGTCCAGGCGACCGTGGCCAGCACGTTGCTGTTCTTCTTCTTCACCAATCCGTTCTAGAGCCGTTCGGTGGGCGATCTCTCCACGCAGCACACGGTGCCTGCACAGCGTCGGGTAGAGTTCATTGACCTTCTCAAGGGTTGGGCCGTCATCGTGATGATTGAAACGCACGTCGTCAACGCCACGCTCACCGCTTCCATTCTCGAATCTGACGCGTTCCAATGGGTCAAGTTTATCAACGGCCTTGTTGCTCCTTCGTTTCTGTTTTCTTCCGGGATGGCCTATGCGGTGACAACGCGGCGAAAGATTGCAGACTACCTCGCATTCGGCAAGCCGCTGTTCAAACAACTGGGCCGACTTCTTCTGATTCTGTTCATTGCCTATATGTTGCACCTGCCGGAGTTTTCTTACACAAAACTCGCAAAGGGAGTCACGGAGAAACAATGGTTGGTGTTTTTGCAAGCTGATGTTCTGCAGTGCATCGCGGTAAGTTTGTTGTTCGTGCAATGTTTGCTTCTCGTTGTGAAATCCGAGAAGCGCTTGTACGCGGTTCTTGCGTCACTCGGCGTTATCATCCTGCTGAGTACGCCGATCATGTGGGGAATTGATTTCCTCGGAGTCGTTCCCGCGCCGGTTGCCGCGTATCTGAACGGACTTCACTACTCTCTGTTTCCGTTGTTCCCCTGGTCCGTATTCTTGTTCACGGGCGCTGTCTGCGGCTTTCATTTTATGAACGCGCGCACAGACGATGCGCGGACCGCGCTGTTCATGAACAAGCTCTTTGTCGCCGGCATTCTCCTGTTCGCCGGCTCTTTTCTTCTTCATCCGCTTGCTTCCGCGGCGTATCCAACGTACGACTACTGGCGGTTCAGCCCCTCTTTTGTATTGCTCAGAATCGGCATTGTCATGATTCTTCTGTATGGAATGTTTTTGTATGAACGTCGTAACACGGTTTCACAAAACTCTGTGGTAACGCTTCTCGGCCGCGAATCCCTGCTTGTCTATACCGCGCATTTGCTCTTGATCTACGGCGACTTCGGTACGTTCAATTTCAGAAAAGTGGTTGATCACACATATGGATACACGGAGGCATTGATTGCCACCGTTGTACTCCTTCTTTTGATGTACGGGCTGGCATTGTGCTGGAGCAACATCAAGAAGACATCCCCGCGCTTGAAAACAGCCGTGAACGTCGGGCTTGTGATGACGCTCCTGCTGGTATTCTTATTCGGTCCCGGTGAATAGCTTGACCTTCCTCTTCGATTTGCATACTCTGCAACAGTAATCCGTCACATTTTTCTTTTCAGAGGTTCTCTTATGCACAACGTTGTATTGCTTCGCCACGGTGAGTCGCAGTGGAATCTGGAAAACCGCTTTACCGGCTGGGTGGATGTTGACCTTTCTCCGAAGGGAAGGGATGAAGCCCGATTGGCGGGACAATTGATGAAGAAGGAGGGGCTGACATTTGATATCGCGTTTACATCAATGTTGAAGCGCGCCATCCGGACACTGTGGTTTGCGCTGGATGAAATGGACCTCATGTGGATTCCGGTTCATCATTCATGGCGGCTGAACGAACGGCATTACGGCGCGTTGCAGGGTTTGAACAAAGCGGAGACCGCGGCAAAGTATGGCGACAAGCAAGTACACATCTGGCGGCGAAGTTATGACATTCGACCTGCAGCTCTTGACCTTGAGAGTCCGATGTTTCCCGGCAAAGATCCGCGGTACAAAGACATGAATCCCGCCGATATTCCCACAACAGAATGCCTGAAGGACACCGTCGCGCGCTTTGTTCCGTATTGGGAAAACACTATTGCGCCTCAGATCAAAGAGGGAAAGCGCGTGATCATCGCCGCACATGGAAACAGCTTGCGCGCACTTGTGAAGTATCTGGACATCGTTTCCGATGATGCAATTACGGAACTGAATATTCCCACCGGCGTTCCATTGTTGTATGAGCTCGACAGAAATCTGAAATCACTTGGTAGTCGTTACCTGGGTGATCAGGAAGCGATCAAGGCAAAAATGCAGGCGGTTGCAAACCAGGGAAAGTCACAGAAGTAATTGGAAGGAGGAAGCAATGACGTATCGCGGTGTTAGTTTGATTGCATTGCTGGTGATTGCTGTGTCATTCTTGTTCTCCCAAGTTCCCCCTGTAAAGGTCCAACTTGACGGCGAATGGGTATTCAAAGAGGATCCGGAGAAAACCGGCGTTGAGAAACAATGGTGGGCAAACGATCTGGATCGTTCCGATTGGCAAGGCGTTCCCGTTCCGAAAATGTGGGAAGAATTTCCCGATATGGGAACGTATGACGGTTGGGGATGGTACGCGCTGAATGTTGTCTTTCAGAAGACAAGCCAACCGATGACACTCCATTTTGCCGGCGTCGATGACGATGCAATAGTGTGGGTGAACGGCGTTGAAGTCGGGAGCCACGTTGGTTACAGCGATCCCTTTGCGTTCGATGTTACAAACGCGTTGCGAAGCGGCGAGAACCTTATCGTTGTGAAAGTTGCCGACCATGGCGGCGGCGGAGGAATTTACAAAAGCGTCACGCTGATTGAAACGCGCAGCATTGAAGAACTGCTGAAGGGTCCGTTCTTCGGCACCCCTGCAATCAAAAGCCCCGATTGGGTGAAGGATGCAGTTATTTACGAAGTGTATCTCCGCTCCTTTTCGCCCGAAGGAACATTTGCCGGACTTGAACGACGGCTTCCGGAATTAAAGAAACTCGGCGTTACGGTTCTCTGGCTCATGCCCATTCATCCCGTTGGAGAAAAGAACAGGAAGGGAACGCTTGGCAGTCCATATTCGGTGAAAAATTATTACGGTATCAATCCCGAATTTGGAACGATGAACGACTTCAAAAAACTTCTCGGGGCTGCGCGCAAACACGGGATGAAACTCATTATCGATCTCGTCATCAACCATACTGCGTGGGACAACCCGCTGATCGAAAAACATCCCGAGTGGTACACAAGGAACGCGGCGGGAGAGATCGTTCCGCCCAATGATGACTGGACGGACGTTGCCGATCTGGATTTTTCCCAACAGGCGTTGCGCAAATACATGGCGGACATGATGCGCTGGTGGGTGAAGGATGTCGGCATTGACGGATTTCGTTGTGATGTCGCGGAAATGGTTCCGACGGAATTTTGGAATGACGTCCGCAAACAGTTGAACAAGATCAAGCCCGTGATGATGCTTGCCGAAGGTTCCCTGCCTGAGCATCATGCGCAGGCGTTTGATGTATCGTATGCTTGGACGGTCTACGATGTGCTTCAACCGGTTCTGAAGGGCAAAACCTCAGCAACGGTCATCCATGATATTCTGAAGAATGAGCGCCTACAGTTTCCCACGGGGTCGTTGCGCTTGCGGTTCAATACCAACCACGACAAGAATGCGTGGGATGAACCGGCGGTGACGAAATTCGGGTTGGATGGATTGAAGCTCAGTACCGTCCTGGTGAATACATTGCCGGGCGTTCCTCTGATTTATAATGGCGAGGAAGTCGCCAATGATAAGAAGCTGGGATTGTTTGAGAAGGTGGAAATTGATTGGGAGAGGCCGCGTGAAATCGGACAACTTCAAACACAGTTGTGCAGTTTGCGCCGCATAAACAAATCGCTGACGCGCGGCGAATACGTTTCGCTTGGGACATCGTCCGGGAACGACGTGCTCGCGTATGCCCGACTTGCCGGCAAGGACAAGATTCTTGTGGTCCTGAACTTTTCAGAGGAACCGCGTTTCATTCAAGTGGAAACACCGCTCTCCAAACTCGCGTCAGGAAAGAAGAGTTTTACTCTCACTGATGTGTTTAAGGATGAAAGGATGGAGGTGAAGGAATCGACGGGAGAGAAAATTGTTCTCGCGTTGGAGCCGGGAGACTACAGAGTGTACCAAATAAAGTGAAGAGTGTAGAATGATGAGTGAGGAGTCGCGTGATTTTTGGGGATGCATGAGATAAGGTAATTTGAAATTGTAAACCGTCAATTGACAATTGTAAATTGAATATGGCAAAAGGAGACGACATACAGGAGCGACTGATCCAATTTGCCGTGCTGATCATTAATCTGTCTAAGAAACTTCCCTCGACAGGTATCGGCCGGCATCTTCAAGATCAGTTGTTCCGCAGTGGCACATCACCGGCACCGAACTATGGAGAAGCGAGAGGTGCGGAGAGTAGGAAGGATTTCATTCATAAACTTGGCGTTGTATTGAAAGAGCTGCATGAAACGGCCGTTTGGCTCGAAATAGCACGCAGGGCTCAGCTACTTCCCGATGATGTGGTTCTTAATGCCATCGATGAATGTCAACAGTTATGCAGGGTTATTGGCTCCAGCATTGCCACCACTAAGAGCAATAGTTGATGTTCTGCAATTGACAATTTGCAAATTGTCAATTGTCAATTGTCAGTTGCTTCATCTTTTCTGCTACTTCTTCCGCTTTCCATTCGTTTCCGTTGATGATCGTTTCGATCTTGCCGTCTGCGTTCACCAGAATTGTCCGGAGATTGTGCGCGATGAGGCCGTCGTCGTCGGCGAGCGTTAAGCCGAACCCGTCGGCGAGCCGGTAGATGGTGCTCATGCTGTCGGTTACAAATGTCCATGTGGCGAAGTCGGCGCCGTAGCTCTTTCCGTAGTCCTTCAATACCGACGGTGTATCGAACGCCGGATCAAAGCTGATCGTCATGAGATGCCATTTGTTGTTTAGGGCGGATTCGCGTGAAAGCTGTTTCTGGATCTTTCCGAAGTTATTGCTCATCAGAATGCAGAAATCCGGCAACGGACAGCGCGAGTAGATAAAGGTTATTGCAAGAGCTTTTCCGCGAAAGTCCTCAAACCGCACTTTCTTTCCGTCCTGGTCAGTCAGAAGAAAACCGCCCAACGCATCGCCTTCCTTGATTACCTTTGCCATCAAAGCGCCTTCAACCAGTTGGGGGTCCGGCGCCGATCCTTTTCCCGCGACGGAAAAAGTTTCGAGCCAGCTTTCGGTTCTCGAAACGGCAAGGACTCCCTGAATCGTATCGCCGACCTGCAGGCCGTTCAGCAACTCTTTGTTCTTGATCTTGAACGGCATGGTCATGGCCATCATGTAGTCCGGAATTTCTTCATGGTCAACCATGATGCGCATCGCCGCGGTGTCAATGCCGACAACTTCGCCGCGGAGAGGGAAGGTAACGAGGTCTGTGGATTTGTCTTCCTTGGAACACGCCAGGAAAATCGTGGAAATCAGAGCTGCCAGAGTAACGAAACGGTATTTCATTGCTTGTCGGGTTTTGTGATACCGGCTATTTGCATTGACAAGATAGGTATTCAAGCTGTTGCAATCAAAAAAATCCATTCCCAATCTGTATTTGTGGTGATTGACTCTGGAGCTTTGTTTTGGTAGGATTGGGTGTGAAGCACGAGACCGAAATACAGTTTCCATTGCAAGTGAAAAGAGCGATTCAGCATCTCCGCAAGTGTGCTGGCACAGGTGGCGGGGTATTTCTGTTTGGAAGCAGGGCAAGAGGCGAAGTTCACAGCGGTCGCGACTATGACATCGGGGTGATGACCTCGCCGCAGGTTTCGTGGGAACAGTTTTGCCTGTGGCGCAGCGAGGCAACAGACATGGCTTGGCCTTACAAAGTTGATGTTGTTGACCTCTCCCGTGCGCCGTCAGAGTTTGCAGATGTTATCAAGCTTGACATGGTTACTCTTTCCGGCGAATCTGATGGGTTCTGATTCTCTCAAAAGCAAACTTGATGCCGCGAAGAAGAAAGCCGCTGATTCGCTCGGAAAGCTGGATCGCGCCATGCGATGGCTTGAGATGGATTCCCATGCATCCGACCTTTGGGTGAGACAGGATGCTGTCGCGAAGCGATTCGAAGTAGCATTTGAGTACACATGGAAATGCTTCAAAGCCGCGCTTGATCTGCAGGGGGTTGACGCATACGGTCCCAAGGATTCCATCAGCTCTGCGCTGACATACAAGTGGATTGATGACGCGGAGAAGTGGATTGTGTTTTTGGAGACGCGGAATGCAGGCGTTCACGACTATTTTGGATTGTCTCAGGATGAATACACTGCCACAGCGAAAGCGTTTCTCACAGAAGCCCGCAATTCCCTGCTGAAACTACCGAATCAATGATCTTCTCTGAAGACAGGAAGCCCGTCCGCGGTTCGCGCGTGACGGGCTTCTGTCTTTGTCAGAGTTCTCTCTCCCAGTTACTTCAAAAGCATCAACTTTCTCGTCTGCACGAACTCGCCAGCAACCAGTCGGTAAAAGTACACGCCGCTTGCGAGTGTCACCAAATGCTGTCTTGTATCATTTGAGCAGCAACATCTTTCTTGTTTGAGTACTTT
>CAZJYO010000119.1:0-212 GCA_964550275.1 uncultured Chitinophagales bacterium | reverse complement strand
GCTCGCCTGCGCTGTTTGTGCTGTTCCATTCCACCGACTTGTACCCCGGCTCTTCGATCTGCTGCACCAACGTTTTTACCTCACGACCCAGCTGGTCATAGATTCTCAACGATACTTCACCCAACACGGGAAGCGCATAGCTGATCGTGGTTGTCGGGTTGAAGGGGTTGGGGAAGTTTTGGCCCAACGAGAATTTGTTTGGGATTTGAGAT
>CAZJYO010000118.1:0-8462 GCA_964550275.1 uncultured Chitinophagales bacterium | reverse complement strand
GTGTATGAAGTCCCGACCGGAACGCTGATTACTGATTTGATTCACAAGTATGCTGGCGGCGTTCCCGGCAACAAGAGTATCAAGGCGATTATTCCGGGCGGCTCTTCAACGATGATCATGCGGGGTGAAACCATCGAAGGCGTAACGATGGATGCCGACAGTCTCAAGGCCGCGGGTTCTTCCGTTGGTACGGCAGGGCTCATCGTCATGGACGAAGACACCGACCTCATCAAAGTCATTACACGCATCACGAAGTTTTATTACCACGAGTCATGCGGACAGTGCACGCCTTGCCGCGAAGGAACCGGCTGGATGTTCAAGATGCTGAAGCGCTTTGAAAACTACGAAGCGAATGAAGGCGATATTGAGCTTCTGTTGGACGTCGCCAACAACATTGAAGGCAACACGATCTGCGCGCTTGGTGATGCGGCGGCGTGGCCGGTTCAAAGCATGATCAAACGTTTCCGCGATGAATTTGAAAAGCGCGTTGTCAAAGGCAATGGTGCGGCCAGACCAGCAATGGACATGGTGCATTCGCTGAGGTAAGTCCGGCTCGTTGTAGAATCCTAATCCCGGCGGTGCAAACCCGCCCGTTGTCAATCCAACAACATTCCCATAATGCTAAAAACTCTCTCCCTGCTGCTTCTGGTCGCCGTCCTGTGGCATGATGCAACTGCACAAGAGCGCACCCATGCGTTCACTGGCGCAATGATTTATCCCATTGAAGGCGGGCCGATCCAAAATGGAACCCTGCTCATTCGGAACGGGAAGATAGAGGCGGTTGGCACAGAGATCTCCGTACCGTCGGACGCGGTTGTTGTTGACCTGAAAGGCAAAGTGATCATGCCCGGCATGGTTGACACGCATTCTCATATTGGCGGGGGCTCGGGCGGCGATCAATCCTCGGCGCTCAACCCGGATGTCCGTATTCTGGATGCCATCAATGTTCACGACGATTCATTCAGGAAAGCGCTTGCCGGCGGTATTACCACGGCGAATGTCATGCCGGGGTCAGGGCATCTCATGAGCGGCCAGACCGCCTACTTGAAATTGCGCCGCGCCCGAACGATCGAAGACATGTTGTATTGCTCCGATCCGCTCAACGGGATTTGCGGCGGAATGAAGATGGCGAATGGCACGAACTCCATGCGTGACAAACCATTTCCCGGCACGCGCGCCAAGTCGGCGGCAATGGTCCGCCAACTCTTTCTGAAGGCGCAGGAGTACAGGACGAAACTTGATGCGGCGAACGGGAATCAGGAGAAGACGCCGAAGCGCGACCTTGAAATGGAAGCGCTCGTTCAGGTTCTTGAGGGAAAGAGAATCGTTCAACATCATACGCATCGCGCGGATGACGTCATGACCGTGTTGCGGCTTGCAAAGGAATTCGGGTTTCGCGTGGTGTTGCATCACGTGAGCGAGGCATGGAAAGTTGCTGATGAGATTGCCGCGGCCCGTGTGCCCTGTTCGATTATTGTCATTGATTCTCCGGGAGGGAAGCTCGAAGCTGTGGATTTGCGTTATGAAACCGGCGGTGTGCTGGAAAAAGCCGGAGTGACCGTCGCCTTCCACACAGATGACGGCATCACGGATTCACGTCTCTTCCTTCGCTCGGCGGCATTCGGCGTTCGAGGCGGAATGACAAAAGCCAAGGCCCTCGAAGCGCTGACTCTCGCCGGAGCAAAAATGCTCGACCTTGATGCGCGCATTGGTTCGCTTGTCCCCGGGAAAGATGCGGACTTCGTTGTGCTCTCGGGAGATCCGCTGAGTGTCTATACACACGTTGAGCAGACATGGATTGAAGGAAAAAACGTGTGGGACCGTTCAAATCCGGATGATTTCAAGTATGCCGTGGGCGGCTTTGGAGTATTCAGAGATGCTGTGCATGCGGATGCATGCGAGGACGGCGGCGAATGATGCGCGCACTTCTTGTTGCACAGTTCATCGTTTCCACAGCCATGTCCCAGCTTGCCGTTCGCGGCGACGTCGTCCATACCATGGCGGGATCCCCGATTCGCAATGGCGTGGTACTGGTGAAAAGCGGTTTGATCGAAAAAATTGGAGACGCGTTGAGTGTTTCAATTCCGGAAGGATACAAGGTACTCTCTGCGAAGGTTGTGACCCCGGGACTGGTTGATGCCCATTCGGTTGTCGGCCTTGCCGGTATGTACAACTACGCGCATGATCAGCAGCAGCTTGAAAAATCAGACCCGATCCAGCCGGAACTGCGCGCCGTTGATGCGTACAATCCGCGTGAGCCGCTGGTGGAGTGGCTATGTACTCTGGGTGTCACCACACTGCACACGGGACACGCCCCCGGAGCTCTTGCCAGCGGAACGACCATCGTGGTGAAAACCACCGGCTCCACCGTCCAGGAAGCGTTGCTGGATTCCACGGGGATGGTGGCGTTCACGATCAGCAGTTCGGTTGCCGACAATTTCAAATCGCCCGGAACGCGCGCAAAGGGTGTGGCAATGATCCGCGGTGATCTGCTCAAAGCGCGGGAATATCTGAAGAACAAGAAACAGAAGGATGCGGACAAACGACCTGCGCCGGATTTGAAACTCGAGATGCTCGCACGGATTCTCAATCGCGAAGTTCCCGCTTTGGTAACGGCGCAAACTGCGACCGATATCATGACGGCATTGCGGATGCAGGCGGAATTTGGTTTCCGGATGGTGCTGGATGGCGCGGCGGAGAGCTATCTCGTGCTTGACGAAATCAAGAGATCCGGAATTCCCGTCATCCTCCATCCGTCAATGGCCCGCCCGTATGGCGATACGCGGAATGTGTCGTTTGAAACGGCGGCGAAACTGCAGAAGGCCGGCATTCGTTTCGCCATTCAAGGCGGATACGAGAGTTATGTTCCAAAGACGCGCGTGGTACTCTATGAAGCAGCCATTGCCGCGGCTAACGGACTTGCGTTCAATGATGCGCTTGCATCCATCACGCTGAACGCGGCGCGCATTATCGGCGTTGAACGGCGCGTCGGTTCCCTCGAACCCGGCAAAGACGCCGACATTGTTCTTTTCGACGGTGATCCTTTTGAATACACTACACACACCTGCGCCGTGGTGATCAACGGACGCGTGGTGCATGAAACATGCAAGTAATCTTCTGTTCAAAGTTTAACAAAGGATTTCATATGAAACAGTTGGCAAGAATAGGGTTCCTTTTTCTTCTCACATTCTCGCTCGCGGTGGCGGATGAATCTTCCGTCCGTCCGCCCGTGGCAAAACGCGTTGCCAAAGTTGACACAATGTTTGGCGAGATGCGGACAGATGACTATTTCTGGCTCCGCGAAAAAACAAGTCCGGAAGTGACGGGCTATCTTGAGGCCGAGAACGCGTATCAAACAGACGTGATGAAGCCGACCGAGAAACTGCAGGAAACGATTTACAACGAGATTCTCAGCCGCATCAAGCAGACGGACCTCAGTGTTCCGCAAAAGAACGGAGAGTACTGGTACTACAGTCGAACGGAGGAAGGGAAGCAATACCGCATTCATTGCCGCAGAAAGGGGACGATGGAAGCCCCTGAGCAGGTGACCCTTGATCTCAACCAACTTGCGGAAGGAAGAAAGTTTCTCGGCCTTGGCGAGTACACTGTGTCGGATGATGGGAATTTGCTGGCCTATTCGCTTGACACAACCGGCTTTCGTCAGTACCGGATGGCTGTCCGCGATTTGCGCACAGGAAAAGATCTGCCGGATGATGTTGGCGTTCCGGTGGATGGTGCCGTGTGGTCCTCCGACAACTCGACCATATTCTACATAACCGAAGACAGCGCGAAGCGTCCGTATCGTTTGTACCGTCATACGCTTGGTTCAGGCGGCAGTGACGCGTTGGTTTTTGAGGAAACAGATGAATTGTACGGGCTTGGTGTCTATAGATCTTCCGATAAGAAAGTGATGTTCATTATCTCCGGAAGTTCCGAAACGTCGGAAGCAAGTTACCAAATGAGCGACCGTCCGATGGACAAGCCGGCGTTACTCTATGCGCGTGAAGAGGGACATGAGTATTATCCGGATTCGAAGGATGGCGTGTTGTATATCAGGACAAACAAAGAAGCGAAGAACTTCCGCCTTGTCACTGTTCCCCTGAAGAATCCTGCGATGAACAAGTGGGAGGAATTGGTTCCTCACCGTCCGTCCGTGAAGCTTGAGGATGTTTCTCTCTTCAGGGAATATGCCGTGTTCACGGAGCGCGAAGGCGGACTCATCCGGTTCAAGGTTCGCAGTTTCCAGAATGGCAGCACATCAACGATTGATTTTCCCGAGCCGACATACGCGGCAGGAACTGGTGAAAATCCCGAATACAATACAACCCTGTTCCGTTATTCATACCAATCGTTCACTACACCAAGCTCGGTATACGAATACGACATGAACACCGGGAAGAGCACCCTGCTGAAACAAACAGAAGTACTGGGCGGGTTCAACCCGAAGGATTATGTTTCCGAAAGGATCTACGCGACCGCTTCGGACGGCGCTCTCTGGCTCAACGGGTACGGCGCCTACGGCATTTCGATGTCTGCATCATTCTCCGCATCGCGTCTCAGCATGTTGGATCGCGGCGTCTGCTTTGCCCTTGCTCATATCCGCGGCGGCGGGGAGATGGGAGAGGAGTGGCACGACATGGGAAAAATGATGCACAAGAAAAACACTTTTACGGATTTCATCGCGTGCGCAGAATATCTGATTGCTGAAAAGTACACATCAAGCGACCGGCTGGCGATTTCAGGAGGAAGTGCCGGCGGCTTGCTTATTGGCGCTGTCCTGAATATGCGTCCGGATTTGTTCAAGGCGGCCCACATGGCTGTTCCTTTTGTTGACGTGATCAATACGATGCTGGATGAATCATTACCGTTGACCGTCGGCGAATTTCTTGAGTGGGGGAACCCGAAGAAGAAAGATGAATATGACTATATGAAGACGTATTGCCCGTACACCAACATCAGCGCCAAGGCGTATCCCGATGTTCTCGTGACGACATCGCTCAACGACAGCCAGGTGATGTACTGGGAACCGGCGAAATACACAGCGAAATTAAGAGCAACCAAAACCGACAACAATCTTCTGCTCTTTAAGATCAACATGGCGGCGGGACACGGCGGCGCATCAGGGCGGTATGATGCATACAAAGAGACGGCGTACTACTATGCGTTCATGATCTGGCGCCTGCTCGGCACGGTGAATCCATGATCACAGAAGTGGCAGCAGTGCGTGTCGAGATTACGCGCGTGAATCCGTCAACGAGCGATATTCCTTTGCCTTCGTACGCAACATCGCATTCGGCAGGGATGGATCTCTGTGCCGCGGTGGAAACACCGGTAACCATGAGGCCCGGTGAAACCGTGTTGATTCCCACCGGTT
Source organism: uncultured Chitinophagales bacterium (assembly GCA_964550275.1). GTDB lineage: Bacteria > Bacteroidota > Ignavibacteria > UBA10030 > UBA6906 > CAZJYO01. Next base: position 3,088 of record CAZJYO010000118.1, on the reverse strand, counting down.
TTGTGATTGCGCTTCCGGAGGGTTATGAAGCGCAGGTTCGTCCTCGTAGCGGATTAGCGTTGAAGCATCAGATCACTATTCTGAATGCGCCGGGCACCATTGACGCCGATTATCGCGGCGAGGTAAAAGTGATTCTCTCTAATTTCGGGAAGCAGGATTTCATCGTGAACCGAGGCGACAGAATTGCGCAGATGGTCGTTGCCCCGTACACGCGTGCGCGCTGGGAAGAGAAGGGCGACCTGACGGAGACAACGCGCGGCGCCGGCGGGTTTGGCCATACCGGCGTGTAGCCTGGGAATCGTCGGGTGATGACAGAGCGAACACATTCTGTAGCAGAGAAGATTCTACTCGTCACGGCCGTCGTGGTGTTGATGGCCTTGGGCTATTCCATCCATGAAGTCCTTACGCCTTTTGTTCTCGTCGCGGCTCTCATCTATCTGCTCTATCCTGTTCACCGTGATCCTCTGCCGGGCAGATTGCTGTGGCTGGGCATTCTTCTTTTTGTTTTCTGGTTCGTCTATTCTCTTTTAGGACTGCTCGCTCCCTTCATCATTGCATTTCTGCTTGCCTATCTCTTCAATCCTGTTGTCACGCGTCTCCAGGAAAAGCGGAATGTGCCCAGGTGGGCATCTTCTCTGCTGGCAGTTGCCTGTTCCATCGGACTGATTGTGCTGGTGATTCTTTTTATTGTTCCGTTGGCGATACAGCAATTCAACAGCATCATCTCTGCCATCGGATTGCTGACGCGCGATTTGACGGCCATGGTGCAATCGGGACGGCTGTTTGAGCTTCTTGAGCACTATGGGATCCCGGTTGAACGGGCGCGCGAGCTTCTCTCGGAACACGTCATGCCACGGTTGGAAGGAGTTCTCCATGGATTGTTCGGAGGTGTTCTCGGGTTTGTCACCGGCATCTCCACCATTCTCATGTCGCTCATCAACGCCGTGATCATTCCGTTTCTCGTGTTTTACATCCTGATGGACTATCCGGATATTATGAAGGCCTTGGCGAATTTGTTTCCAACACGCCGCCGGAGTAATGTCGTTGAGGGTGCGTTGAAATTCGACTCCGTGTTCGGCCAATATCTCCGCGGTGCCATTCTTGTTGCCATCATCCAGGGGATCATCTCTGCTGTCGGACTGTGGTTCATCGGTGTTCAGTACGCTCTGATCCTTGGCATCATGACCATGGTTCTGAACTTCATCCCGTACGTCGGGCTCATCATCAGCTTGACGGTTGGGTCCATTGTGGCGCTTTTCAGCGGCGAGCCCGTGGTGGCAAAAGTGCTTGGCGTGATTCTTCTGTATCTTTCCCAAAAACTTCTTGAAGCGACAGTTCTCGGACCGAAAATCATCGGCAAGCAAGTGGGAATGCATCCTGTCCTGCTGATTCTTTGTTTGCTTGTGTTCGGGTACTTCATGGGATTGATCGGCATGCTCATCGCCGTTCCTGTGACGGCGATAATTCTTCTGTTCGTGAAGGAATGGACGGAACGAAGAGACGCCGCAGAGAAGGACATTCCTCAGGAACTATGAGATGTCCGGCACGCTCTATCTTGTTGCGACACCCATCGGTAACTTCGACGATATTACCTACCGTGCGCTTTCGATTCTGAAATCGGTTGACCTTGTGGTGTACGAAGAGCGCCGTGAAGGTGAGCGCCTGTTGCGGCACTTTGAGATCAAGAAGCCCGTCGAGTCGTTGAATGAACATAACGAAGCCGCTTCTTCCTTCAATATTCTTACGCATCTCAAGTCCGGCAAAAACATTGCGCTGATTTCTGATTGCGGAACTCCGGTGTTTTCGGATCCCGGACAACTGCTTGTCCGCAAGGCGATCGCCCAGAAGGTCAAGATCGTCCCGATTCCCGGCGCATCATCTCTTATGCCTGCTTTGACGGTCTCGGGTTTTTCCATCGACCAGTTTTTGTTTTACGGATGGCTCTCGCCAAAGAAGGAACGGCGTCGAGCGGAGTTGAAGCAGCTCATGCTGGAGAAGCGCGCCATCGTTCTTATGGACACGCCGTATCGACTGGTTTCACTGTTGAGTGATCTTGCCGATACATTCGGGCAGTCGCGCAACGTGTGTATCGCATTTAATCTTACGATGCCTGATGAACGGCTTTTTCACGGGACAGCCGTGGAATTACACAAGGAACTTGCGGCGAAAGAAATGAAGGGGGAGTTCGTGGTGGTGATTGAAGGACGGAACCAACCGCCGCGGAAGTAGGGCGATTCATGAATCGCCCCTACGGAAGACACGACGGATTGCGCCTCCTCAACGTTCTTCATATTATGAAGAAGGGAATCCAATGCACAGCTACACCGAAACAACCGAAAACGTGACGATCCGCGTCAGTCCGATGTACCTGGACGGCCAATCGGATCCGATCAAACGGAAATTCGTCTTTGCGTATTTCGTCCGGATTGAAAACCACGGCGACGGCAACATCCGATTGTTAAGACGCCACTGGTACATTCACGACGGCGAGAATGATGTAAAGGAAGTTGAAGGAGAAGGGGTGGTGGGGAAGCAACCTTTGATTGCTCCTTCGCGGTATCACGAATACAACAGCTTCTGTATCCTCGAATCATTCGAGGGAAGCATGGTTGGCACCTACCTTTTTGAACGACCGAATGGCGAGCGGTTCACCGCCAATATCCCCAAATTTGCGCTCCGTGCGTCTGCCAACTGATGAAGCACGCACCCGGTTTTCTCAAGCTTGTTGCCAATGCAAAGAAACACGTGAAGGAAATCTCTGTCCCGAAGGTCAAAGAGAAGAGGAAGCGGAAAAGCGACATGGTGCTGGTTGATGTTCGTGAAGAACACGAGTGGAAGAACGGACATATTCCCGATGCCACGTTTCTCAGCAAGGGGGTGATTGAAAGAGACATTGAGACTGCAATACCCGACAAGAAAGCCGACATCGTGCTGTATTGCGGCGGCGGATTCCGCTCAGCGCTTGTTGCCGACAACCTGCAGAAGATGGGCTACAAAAAAGTTTCCTCGATGGCCGGAGGATGGAGAGCTTGGAAAAAGAGCCGTGGCCGCGTTGAACGTGGTTGAGTTACGCTGATTTCTTCCAGTA
>CAZJYO010000117.1:0-8499 GCA_964550275.1 uncultured Chitinophagales bacterium | reverse complement strand
CTTCACTTCCCCCAGGGTGATGCTATATGCCTTGAGTTTCGACGGATCGATGTCCACCTTGTACTGCCGGACAAAGCCGCCGATGGAGGCAACCTCTGCGACACCCGGAACACTCTGGAGATGCAGTTTGATATACCAATCCTGAATGGAACGAAGTGTGCCAAGATCGTGCTTTCCTTCCACGGTGTACCAAAAGACATGGCCAACACCGGTACCATCCGGACCAAGCCGTGAGTTGGCTCCCTGGGGCAATGTCCCCTGCACCGACGCGAGTTTCTCCAGAACCCGGCTTCGGGACCAGTATTGATCCACGTTCTCATTGAAGATGATATAGATGAACGACATGCCGAACATGGATTGCGCCCTGATGGCATGCACTTCGGGTACGCCTTGAAGCGCGGCAACAAGCGGGAACGTCACCTGATCTTCAACCAACTGCGGCGAGCGACCCATCCACTCGGTAAAGACGATAACCTGGTTTTCGGAAAGGTCGGGAATTGCATCAAGCGGGGTTTCCGCAACAGACCAGATACCCCAACCGACAATAACAAGGTAACCGACGACAACAAGAAATCGGTTACGGGCGGAATACGCGATGATCTTCTCAATCATACATGCCTCACAGAAACGGAGTATTCAGGAATTGGTTTCATTGTTCACTCCTCCACCACGATCATCGCTTCAAGCATATGCATTCCGCACGTCATCGGAATTGTTCCGGCAACTGCGGGAGTGAATTCGATCATCGTTGTTTTCCAGGGCGCCAAATGGCGACGGATATTGAGGGGTTCAATGATAATCTCCTCCGTACACTCCGACTCTTCATTTCGATAGAAATTCAAACGGACAGGCCGGCCGCGCTTCACGCGAATCAAACCGGGTTTGTATCCACCCTCCACGTGAATATGCACCTCCTGCGGGCCTGCACCGTCACCCTCCGCCGCCTGGTGCGTCTCATGATTATGATCGCCCGCTTGACCCCGCGCACCGGGAGCGCGCAGGAGACTTTCGGAATCGATTAAGAACCCGCCCGTCGAGGCAACCTGTTCTCCTTTTTCCAATCCATCGAGAATTTCAACATACGTTTCCGTCCGTGAACCTGTTGTAACAGTCCGCGGCTCAAACACATTCGCATCGACCTCCACCCACACTACGGAGGACCGGCCAACAGACACGACAGCCGAAGCGGGAACGACCAACGCCCCGGATGTCGAGACGGTGATTGTGGCCTCAACATACATGTTCGGTTTTAATCTTCCCGACGGGTTGGAAAACTCCGTTCTTACGCGGATGGTGCGCGTCGAGGCATCCACCACGGGATCGATGAGTGAGACCACGCCGGTAAACACCTCCCCCGGATACGCCTCAACGTTCATTTGCACCTTTTGCCCGGGCTTCACGAACCTGATCTCGTTTTCATAAACATCCAGATACACCCACACAATGGAGAGGTCCGCGATATCATAGATGTCCTCGCCTGTTTCTGCGTAATGCTGGGGATCAACATTTTTCTTGAGCACGGTCCCGCCAATAGGAGAGTGTATCATGACTGTCCCCGGCAGTCGACGTGTTTCGCCAAGTTCTTTCAGTTGTTGCCCGGAGAAACCCCAGCGCACTAATTTTTCCCTTGCCTCATCAAGCAGGGTCGCAGCTTCCCGGCGAACTCTCTCTCCGGCATTCGCAAGACGTTCATTGTTCTCAAGCGCAAGCAAAAACTCCTGTTGAGCGGAGATTGCTTCGGGACTGTACACCTCGGCGACAGGATCTCCGGGCCGGACGGTTTGTCCGGCATGAGTGAGATACAGTTTCTCGAGCCGTCCGGGGAATCGCATACTGATATGGAGATAGTTGGGTTCCGCAACATCAACAACCCCCACCGATCGTACTTCGCGCACAAGCGGCTTGTGTTGTACAGGAACCGTGGTGATGTTTGCTACAACACGCTGGGTCGGCGAAAGTGTAATGCGTTGAAGTTGGGAAGTATCCATCGTTGAGGAACTCACACCGGTTGATTTCTTCACCAGCGCCATGCCGCATACCGGGCATGCGCCGGGCCGGTCAGACTTGACGGTGGGATGCATCGGGCAGGTGTATATGGTGTCATCGGCGACCGGTAACTCCTCCGAACCCTTTGCCCCGTTTGCCGGAAAGAAGTACAACCATCCCAGAGTGAGAACGGTGAGTCCGAGAACAGCTATGACAATATTCTTTTTCATTGCTCACTCCTTTTCCATAATAGTGAAATCATGAACTCCGGCCTGCCGTTCAAGCTCTGCAAGAGATTGTTCGAATTGCATGCGAAACATCAGCGACTCCAGCGAGAGGTCGATGAGCGAGCGGTACGCATCGAGGAGCATCAGGAAATCCGTGCGGCCGCTCTGGTATGCCGTCAGACTTGCCTGAAGCGACTGACGGGCTTGAGGAAGAATTGAGTTCACATAGGACGTTGTTTGTTGATATGCCGATTCGGCTTTGAGGTACGATTCACGGACACCGGCCTCCACCATGGCCCTGCGCAGATGGAGCAATGCCGCAGATTCTTCAACTCCGGCAGCGGCCTCTTCCTCCGCGGCGCCACGACTGCCGAGTGTCCACGGCATGAACGGGAGGGTCATTCCAACGCTGAAGCTCCAGCCCTTGAAGTCATCCACGTTGGTGACATACTCAAGCTCCAGACTGAGGTCCGGCAGATATTCTGCGCTTGCCAGCGACGCTTTTATCAGGCGCTCTTGCACTGCAAGGGAGTCATGCATGAGGACCGGCCTGGTCCGGGCCGCCCATTGCAACACCTCGTCAAGGTTTTGTTTGAACGAAACGGTATCAGGAAGAAACGCCGCGTGAAGGGTGTCCTGCCCCCGCCGGCCAAGGAGCGTCATCATCATCGCCTTCGTGATCCTCTCCTGCCGCCTGAGCGCGTCTACGGCATTCTCAAGCTTTGTCAATTCTACTCCTGCTTTCAGAACATCCTGCAAAGGAACATCACCTACCCCGAATCTTGTCCGCGCAATGGAGACAAATTGTTCCAGCAGTCGCGTGTTCTCCTCGTGAAGGAGAATAGATTGTTGTATGTACCACAGTTCGGCGTAGAATGATTTCAATTGGGCGACAATCCTGAGTTCCATCTCCGAACGCTCGTGACGGGCATGTTCGCCGCCAATTCTCGCGATGTCGTTTTCCCGGCTCAACTTGGTCGGAAACCTGATGGGTTGCATCAGGCTGATGCGCGTCCCCGCGGCTTCAATAAACCGGAAGCCCGGCATTTCATCGCGCGTGTACTTCAGTTCCGGAGGATCGAGCGTCCCCGCAATATTTTCTCTGGCCCTGGCTGCATCGACGGCAAATCCGGCCGCCTCCAATTCCGGATTATGCGTTTTGACTTCCCCGATGAGATCACCAAGGTTGTCAATTTGGGCACGCACATTGGTCGTACCAAGTACGCACAACACAACAAAACACGAAGGATTAAACCTCATGCTTACCTCACACTGTTCTGAAATAACGGATCATTTCCGGAGCGGAAAAAAAACACTCCAGCATTCGCGAGCAAAAGCTCACGTAAGACAAAACAGGTGAAGGTTAAATCAGAAGTGAGGAAATAAGGATGGGAATCGTATTACGTGCAGGGGGCGATGGTGAAGTGAGCACCCACCCGGTGAAGCCGTGGTCGAGGATATCCGCTGAGGAAAGAATAACGCTCAGGAACATTGGTGCGGTCATTGCGCCGGATTGCGTCTCTCTTGCCTCAAATGCGCTCGCGTTTTTTTCTGCAACCAGAACTTTACAGCAGGGCATAGCGTGATATTTTGAGAATGCCGGCGGTCCATCGTTCTGCTGGCAGCACCAGCCCTTCTGCCCGATCTTCATCAATGGACATAAACTGATTGCGATCGGAAGACCCACATTGGAAACGCCAAATGTGAGTACGAGTGCAAAAAGAGCAAATCGATGTCGAAGAAACCGTTTCATATCCACCTTCAACTTACCCAACGGCACAACAAATGTCAACGACGTGGAGCACTCCAATGCTTATCATCCTTGGGCAAAACAGCTTGTTTTTGATGATTTCCTATCCAATGTACAACCGCGGGACTCGCGGAGTGATCAGGCAGGTTATTTCGTAGGGGATCGTCCCGATTTTTTCAGCCACATCCCAGCAGGAGATCACCTGTGTTCCATCCTTCCCTATCAGCGTTACTTCGTCCCCCACTTCCACTTCGCCCTTTGTTCCGATATCTGCCATCACATGGTCCATGCAAACCGTTCCAACAACAGGATATTTTCTTCCGTTGATGATGCATTCTGCCTTGTTTGTCAGCGAACGGGAGAGCCCGTCTCCGTATCCGATGGGAATGGTCGCGATGGTTGTATCTGCGGTGGCGATGTACTTCCGGCCATAAGAGATGCTTGTTGTTTTCTTGACCGACTTCAGGAAAGATACTCGCGACACGACAGACATAACCGGCATCAGTGACGATTGGATTTCCATATGTCGTCCGGGCGCGTAGCCATAGAGACTGATTCCCGGACGTACCATATCGAAGTGGGATTGAGGAAGGTTGAAAACTGCGCCGCTGTTCGCCATGTGAACGAGCGGCACTTCGACTTTCTTAAGGCGCAAACCCTCGAGCACTTGATTGAACCGTGATAGTTGCTCAAGGGCAAAACTCTGATCCAATTCTTCCGAGGTTGCAAAGTGGCTGAACACACCCGCAACTTCCAAGTGTGACAGTCGCGCGATTGAGGCGATAGTTTCAACGGCATCTTCAAACATTATACCGAGCCGGCCCATTCCTGTGTCAACTTTGATATGAACACGCGGCTTGCGATTCAACTTCTGCGCGCAACTGTTGATGAGTTCGGCATCGGCAAGGGAAACGACAGAGAGATCGATATTATGAACAATCGCGGCCTCGATGCTTGGCTTTGCCGCGGCTTCACAGGCAAGGATCGGAATGGAGATTCCGTCCTCCCGGATTTCGACGCCTTCAAAGACGCGGGCCACGGCAAGATACTCGATTCCATTGCGTTCAGTTTCACGGGAAATCTGCTTGATGCCATGTCCGTATGCATTCGACTTTACCACTGCCATAATCTTCGTGCCGGACTTGATCCGGCCGCGGACAACGCCAAGGTTATGGCGAAGGGCGCCGAGGTTAATGATCGCACGCGTGCACGTCGGAATAATTTCTTTTGAAGTCATGTCCTTCCTGTCAGTTCCGACACCAATATCTCAATGCGAGAAGTGATTCGCAAGTTGCCCCTGAGTTCTTGCTTCTTTAAGGTCAAACGAATACTTTCTGAAGACCAAACCAAACTCATCCTCCACCGGAATTCCGACACTTACTTTCCCCGTGGCAAAAGCAAAAGAAACAAAATCCGCTTACCGCAGGGAATACATTGCTCTGTATGCACTCCTCGCGCTGCCTACGCTCCTCCTCGCCGTCAACGTGCATGACAGCAGTATCCTGAAACTCCCGTCACTCATTCTTTGCTCATCACTCCTCGTTTGTTTTGCAATCGCCTCATCCATGCGCAACGGGAGTGTTTCATATGTGATTTCTCCCGCTACAATTTGTACCGGCGTGCTCCTGTTGATTGCACTTGCTTCATTCTTTGTTCAACACAACCCGAAAAGCAATGAAGCATTGTTGATGATTCTCGCACAAGCCATTTGTCTTTATGCGGGGATGACTCTTTGTGCAACGCGCAAGGATACCACGCGTGCAATTCTGGTTCTGAGCATCACCACCGCCCTTGTAGCAGTCTTCGGGTTGGTGCAGTACTTCTGGTCGGAGATCCTCCCGATTGAATTTTACCTCGGCGCTGACCGGAGAGTCGGCTCCACGCTGGGGAACCCTGCTTTTCTCGGCGGTTTTATCGTTCTTCTCTTCCCTATTATTCTTTCTCAGGCGCTAAGCAAGGATACGCCACTCAACACAAGACACATGCTGGCCGTTCTTTGCGTGGTTCTAGTTTTCCTTCTTCTCATCAGCAAAACACGAAGCTCGATCCTCGGTTTTGCCATAAGCATGCTTCTTTTTGCTTTGCTGATGGCCGAGAAGCATAAAACAAAAGCGGTGTTTATCGTAACCGGCATGACGATTGCCGTCATCGCGGCGTTTGTGCTGCTGCCCGGACTGCAACAACGCTTCCTCGTTGCTCTTGATGACGGGCCAACATCCACCTTTGCGCGACGTTTGTTTTTCTGGGAGGCCGGCTATAGAGCATTCCTCGCTTCACCGGTTCTCGGCCACGGCATCGGGAGCTTTGAAAGCATCATGATGGTGTTTCGCTCGCCGGATTATTGGAAAGTGCGAAGCGAAGACATCGTCCCTCATGCGCACAACGAACTGATAGAACTTGGCGTTGAACTTGGGCTGGTGGGGATCATCGTGTCCGGAACGCTTCTCTTCTTCGCCGTGCGATCAGGCATGCGCGCCGCACGCAGCACACACCGCTGGCAGCATGTCACGGCGATTGGAATTCTTTGCGGAGTCACGGGCCTTCTCGTGGACAACCTGGCCAACGTATCATTGCGACAATCGTCCGTAGCGGCAACAATGTGGTTTTGCATTGGCATACTGCTTTCAGAATCCTTGTCGGAAACATCTCTGCGCGTCAAAACATTTTCTCTTGGATTGACAAGAAAACTTGCCTGGCTTCCCTTGGCAGTATGGGTGTGTCTTGCCGTTCTCTTTGTTGTTTCGCAAACACGGGTGGTGAAGGCAAACGGCTTCCTCATCAAAGGAATTCTTGCCGCATCGGTGGGAAACTCTGCGCCCGCGCTACGCGCGTATGAGCAAGCAATCGCCCTGGATTCGACGAGCTACCTTATTTCATCCAACTACGCAGTTGAGTTGGTGAAGACAAGCCAGTTTGAAAAAGGATTAGCCATTCTGAAGCACATTGAGTCAGGTTATTCGCATTATCCGAAAACCGGTTTGATGGAAGCGGTAGCTTTGTATTCTCTCAACCGCCCGCGGGAAGCCCTCACCGCAATCGATCAGGAGTTGACGCGACGAAATCACCCCGAGTCGTATCATGTGCAATCCATGATCTTCAGACAATTGGGAGATTCCGTGCGTGAGAAGGCGGCACTGGAACGCGCAGTTGAACAATGTATTTACGGACGCACAACGGTGGAATTTCAATCGCTCTTAGGGCGACTGTATGCAGTTTCACCGACAAGGAGTGACAAGGAATTCTTGAAGGAAATGAATGAACGATTGCTGACCGCATTCCCTGATAACGCGATCATCCGTTCACACCTCGCCCGTATATATGTGGAACTGGGGGATTCTGTAAAAGCAGCGAAATTGCACGGAGTTCAAAAATAAAAGGGCACTCCCGAAACACAGAAGCGCCCTGAGAGATTGCGCTTCCAGCCAATTACTTCAGCACGTGGAATTCAATCCGCCTGTTCTTTGCGCGGCCTTCCGCCGTGTCGTTTGACTCGATCGGGTCGCTCATCCCCATACCAACGGCAGTCATCCGTCGCGATGCAATGCCCTTCCTGACCAGCCAGGTCTTCACTGCTTCTGCGCGTCTCTTGGAAAGCCGGTCGTTCACGCTCCTCGATCCGGTGTTGTCCGTATAGCCGGCAATCTCGACGACAATTCCGGGGTTTCCGGCAAGCGCGTTGTACGCACGTTCGAGGATCACCTCTGATTCCGGTTGAAGGCGTGCACTGCCGGTTTCAAATGTCACTCCTTCAAGCACAACACTCTTTCCCTTCTCGAGAACAATCGTTTCAACAACATCATCGCCGGGATGAAGCGGATTGGACTTACGAGCTACCTCGACTCCGTCATGGGCAGTGCCACCATCCGTATCAGCCTTCGACGGATCGGTTTTGTGCACCCTCACCTCATCGGTGTCCGTCAGGCCATCGGCATCCGAATCCACTTTTGCAGGATCAGAATTGTATTTCTTGACTTCGTCAAAATCGGTGAGCCCGTCGCCATCCGTATCCACCTTCAGCGGATCGGTTTTGAACTTTGTTCGTTCGTCGCCATCAGAGAGACCATCACCATCCGTATCCGGTTTGAGCGGGTCCGTCATGGACTTTCGCAATTCATCACCGTCAAGAATGCCGTCAACATCCGTATCAGACTTTGCCGGATCGGTTTTGTCGCGGTACACCTCATCGCCGTCGAAGATGCCATCATCATCCGTATCACTGCTCAACGGATTGGTCATATACCGCTTGACCTCCTCGCCATCCTTCAAGCGGTCACCATCCGAATCGGGCACATCGGGGTTCGTGCCAAGCTTCAGTTCTTCTCCATTCGTCAGGCCATCTTCATCATCATCGTCCTGACTGCCGCTGCCAAGATAGAAATTCACTCCTGCTTTCACGGAAGCATAACTATCGGAATTCTCGTATTCGTACGCATCCAGTTTGTCATCGCCAACGCGATAGCCGAGGTCAACAGCGAGCGAGACCCGCTTTGATGTGAATGCTTCAATCCCGATGCCCATGGGGAGAAGAAATGAACT
>CAZJYO010000116.1:0-8633 GCA_964550275.1 uncultured Chitinophagales bacterium | reverse complement strand
TAGAGCAGCGGTCTCCAAAACCGCAGGTTGGGGGTTCAAGTCCCTCCTCACGTGCTTGGAGGTACTGCTGTCATCCGGCAGGGCAAACCATCAATCATATTGGTGAGCAATGAAAGAAAAGATTGTAGCGTTCTTTACTGATGTTGTAAAGGAAATGAAGAAGGTCACTTGGCCGAAGAAAGAAGAGTTGCGCGAGTCGACGATCGTCGTTCTTGTCGTCTGCGTCATTATCGCGGCGTTCGTCTTTCTTGTGGACACGTCCGTCAGTGAAGTGCTGAAGCGGATTCTCTAACAAGAGCAAAGGAAAAGGATCCTCCTTTTGGATAAGAAATGGTACGTACTCCGGACATATTCGGGGCACGAAAATAAAGTTAAGGCGTACATCGAAAACGAAATCGGCCAGGCGGGTTTGACGGAACGCGTCTCGTCGGTGATTGTTCCCTCTGAGAAGGTTTTCGAAGTAAAGGATGGAAAGAAGAAGAGCAAGACGCGCACGTTCTTCCCGGGATATATTCTCATCGAAGCCGAGCTCGACAAGACCACCACGCATATTATTCTGAATACGCCTTCTGTTATCAGCTTTGTCGGGCCCAAGAATGCGCCGGCACCGCTGCAACCGTCCGAGATCAGACGGCTCATCGGCAAGATCGAAGAGCGAAAAGATGTTGAGGTTGTTGAGGTGCCTTTCAAGAATGGCGATGCCGTGAAAGTAACCGAAGGGCCGTTCAACAACTTCAGCGGCTTTGTGCAGGAAGTGAATGAAGAAAAAATGAAGCTGAAGGTGATGGTCTCGATCTTCGGCCGCAAGACACCTATCGAATTGGATTTTAGTCAGGTGGAATTGGAGAAGTAATCTCCGCCTGTATTAGTGACACTTAACGCAAGAGAGTTGATGCCATGAAAAAAGTAACAGGTTTCGTCAAACTGCAGATTCCCGCAGGCGCCGCAAATCCCGCTCCGCCGGTCGGTCCCGCGCTCGGTCAAAAGGGCGTGAACATCATGGAGTTCTGCAAGCAGTTTAATGCGCGTACACAGGCCCAGGCCGGACTTATTATTCCGGTTGTTATCACAGTGTTTTCGGACAAGTCTTTTACCTTCATCACTAAAACTCCCCCCGCGGCAGTTCTTCTCGCCAAGGCCGCAAAAGTTGAGAAGGGCTCAGCCGAATCCAACCGCACGAAAGTGGGGAAGGTAACGAAGAAGCAGGTGCAGGAGATTGCGCAGATGAAGATGCCCGATCTCAATGCAAATGATATTGAAGCCGCCATGAGCATGGTGGCCGGCACAGCCCGAAGCATGGGCCTTACCGTCGAAGGATAAACACTCAAACGTGGGAGTTCTCGCGAACGACTGAACCACGAAAAGGAAAAACCGATGAAGACCAGCAAGCGATTTACAGCGCAGACGAAGAAAGTCGACGCTGAAAAAGAATACACCATTGACGAAGCCGTTTCCAAAGTAAGGGAAATGGCCTCTGCGAAGTTCGTCGAATCCGTTGATATCGCCGTCCGTCTTGGTGTTGATCCCAAGAAAGCCGATCAGGCAATTCGCGGAACCGTGGCGTTGCCGCACGGTATCGGACGCGAAGTGCGCGTGCTTGTTCTGGCGAAACCGCCGAAGGACGAGGAAGCCAAGGCCGCAGGGGCAGATCATGCCGGCCTCGCCGACTATGTCACCAAGTTGCAAGGCGGCTGGGCAGATATCGATGTCATCATTGCGACGCCGGACGTGATGGGCGAAGTTGGCAAGCTCGGGAAGATTCTCGGCCCGCGCGGATTGATGCCGAACCCGAAGAGCGGTACCGTGACACCCGATGTGGCAAAGGCCGTTAAAGAAGTGAAGGCGGGAAAGATCGAGTTTCGTGTGGACAAGGCAGGAATCCTTCATGCAACCATCGGCAAGGCGAATTTCGAAAGCAAACAACTTTCCGACAATATTCACGCGTTTCTGAACACGGTGGTGCGTTTGAAACCGCCAACAGCGAAGGGAACGTACATCAAGAGTATCTCAATTTCGAGCACCATGGGTCCGGGGGTCAGAATTGACCGCGGCCAGGTTGCGGCTCACTAACAACAGAATTACGCACTCACAGTACAATCATGTTCAATTCATTGCCGGGCACAGTCTGCCGTGACCCGGGCTTCTCTCTGAAAAGAACACTAGACACCTACTGAATGTAGGAAGGAACAATGAAACGATCCGAAAAAGAAGAAATCGTTGCCGATGTATCGGGATACGTCGAACGTGCCAGCGGGATGTTCTTGACGGACTTTAGTGGTCTCACCGTGGAACAAGCGACGGAACTTCGTCGCGAGTTCAGGAAGTCCGGTGTTGATTACAAAGTTGCCAAGAACACGATCATTCGGAAGGCCCTTGAGAAAGCCACTGGCTACGACAAGGTTATTCCGGGTCTTGCGGGTCCTACCGGCGTTGCGTTCGCATACGACGATCCGATTGCACCTGCGCGGGTAATACAGAAATTCGCCGAGAAGCATAACAAGCTGACGTTGAAGGTCTGCGTTATTGAAAAGCAGGTGTACGAAGGTTCGCGGTTGGCTGAACTTGCGAAGCTTCCGGGCAAGAAGGAAATGATGGCGTCTATTCTTGGAAGCATTCAGGCCCCTATCGCCGGAATTCCGGGTGCAATCAATGCTGTTATGCGCGATCTCGTCAGTGTCATCGGTGAAATTGAAAAGAAAAAAGCTGCCTGAGGCGGCGATCATTTTTATTTTAAGGAGAGAACATCATGTCAGCAGTAGTCGATATCGTTGAGAAAATTGAGAAGTTGACGCTTCTCGAAGCAGTTGAACTCAAGAAAGCTCTTGAGGACAAGTTCGGTGTAACAGCCGCCGCCCCGGTGATGATGGGTGGAATGATGCCTGCGGGAGGCGGAGGCGCCGCCGCGGCAGCCGAAGAGAAGACCGAATTCACGGTCATGCTCAAGGATTCCGGAGCCCAGAAAATCAACGTCATCAAGGTTGTGCGCGCCGCAACCGGACTCGGTTTGAAGGAAGCCAAGGATCTTGTGGATGGCGCACCCAAACCGGTGAAGGAAGGCGTGAACAAGGAAGAGGCCGAGAAGCTGAAGAAGGAACTCGAAGAAGCAGGCGCCAAAGTCGAGTTGAAGTAAACACGCTTCAGGTAAACTTTTTTCACGCAGTACATGTTAGTCAGTTTGAAGGAAGTACCATTGATGAAAACCAGTGTAAGCCGGTAACGAGGGTTCGCTCACGTTATCGGCTCGCTGTTTTTCATGGAATGGCGTTTGGAAGAGTCAAGGATCGTTGCAACACATCCATGTAAGGAATGGAATCGGTGAAGAACCAATCCAATAAGAGAATCTCTTTCGGCAAAATCCCGGACGTCATCGATGCGCCGGATCTGCTGAACATCCAACTTGAGTCATGGGAAGCATTTCTTCAGGCGGATAGTTCTCCGTCCCGCCGCAAAAACAAGGGCCTCCAGTCAGTGTTCAAGATGAATTTTCCCATCCAGGACGCGCGGGAGAATTTCCTTCTTGAATTTGTCGAGTATTACGTTGAGAAACCCAAGTACTCCGTCCCGGAGTGTGAAGAACGGGGCCTGACCTACGCAGTTCCGCTCAAGGCAAAACTGCGTCTTTCCCAGAAGGCGGAAGAGGGGAACAATTACATCAACACGATTGAACAGGATGTGTATCTCGGCAATCTTCCGACGATGACGCATCGCGGCACGTTTATCATTAACGGCGCGGAACGCGTGGTCGTCAGTCAGTTGCACCGTTCTCCGGGTGTGTTCTTCAGCGAATCCATTCACCCGAATGGAACGCCGATTTTCTCCGCGCGCATTATTCCGTTCCGCGGATCCTGGGTTGAGTTCTCCACGGATATTAACAACATCATGTACGCGTATATTGACCGGAAGAAGAAATTCCCCGTGACAACGCTTCTGCGCGCACTGGGATATTCCTCGGATGACGAAATTCTGGAGTTGTTCGGGCTCGTCGAAGAAATTGATCCGGCGAAAGTCGACATGAAGGAGTACGAAGGCCGCGTCATTTGCGGCGATGTTGTTGACCGGAAGACGGGCGAA
Organism: uncultured Chitinophagales bacterium; assembly: GCA_964550275.1. Lineage (GTDB taxonomy): Bacteria > Bacteroidota > Ignavibacteria > UBA10030 > UBA6906 > CAZJYO01. Next base: position 4,562 of record CAZJYO010000116.1, on the reverse strand, counting down.
ATTTTTGTTACCAAGGATTCCGTTCTTACGGAAGACCACATCAAGAGAATCAAGAAAGCGAATGTCAAAAAGCTTCGCTTCTTGAAGCAAACGGGCACAGAAACATCGGTGATTGCCAATACCATTCTCAAGGACGTTTCCCGTTCTGAGGAGGATGCCCTCGGGACCATTTACCGCCAGCTTCGTTCAGGTGATGCACCTGATCTTGACACCGCCAAGAACCTGATCGATAGACTGTTCTTCAACGAAAAGCGCTATGATCTCGGCGATGTCGGTCGATACCGTATCAACGGCAAGCTCGGACTTGACATCCCGGTCTCCACGACAACGCTGACGAAGGAAGATATCATCGCCATCATCAATTACCTCATTGAACTCCAGCAGGGCAAGAGGGCTGTAGATGATATTGATCATCTCGGCAACCGTCGTGTACGCACGGTAGGTGAGCAAATTGCACAGCAGTTTAATATCGGTTTGGCGCGCATGGCTCGCACAATTCGTGAGCGCATGAATATCCGCGATAACGAGAGTCTCACGCCGCAAGATCTTGTCAATGCGCGCACCATTACCAGTGTTATCAACGCGTTCTTCGGCACGAACCCGCTTTCACAGTTCATGGATCAAACAAATCCGCTTGCCGAACTGACGAACAAGCGACGTATGTCGGCGCTGGGTCCGGGTGGTCTTACTCGGGAACGCGCCGGCTTTGAAGTTCGTGACGTTCACTATACACACTATGGCCGTTTGTGTCCGATCGAAACCCCCGAAGGCCCGAACATCGGATTGATTTCTTCGTTGTGTATTCATGCGCGTGTAAATGAATTCGGGTTCATCGAGACGCCGTATCTCAAGGTGAAGAACAGCAAGGTCTCTTCCGAAGAAGTTGAGTTCCTTACGGCCGAACAGGAAGACAATTTCACTATCGGTCAGGCCAACGCACCGATAGATTCCAGGGGCAATTTTGTCAGTGACAGGGTGAAGGCGCGCTTCCAGGGAGACTTCCCGGTCGTGGGACCATCTGACGTGCAGTATATGGACGTTGCGCCGAACCAGATCGTCAGCGCGGCGGCGGGATTGATTCCGTTCCTCGAGCATGACGATGCGAACCGCGCGCTGATGGGTTCAAACATGCAGCGCCAGTCGGTGCCATTGCTTCGTCCCGAAGCACCGCTTGTGGGCACCGGACTCGAGGAGAAGATTGCGCGGGATTCCAGAACGTTGATTGTCGCAGAACGCAACGGCGTTGTTGACTACGTTGACGCTGAACGCGTCGTGGTACTCTATGACATTGACGAGAACAGCACCGAGGCACTTGTGTCTTTTGAAGACAAGCGCCGCGTTGAATACAAGCTGACGAAGTTCTTCCGCACAAACCAGGATACATGCATCAACCAGCAGGCCATTATCAAGCCGGGCGACAAGATCAAGAAAGGCGATGTTCTTGCCGATGGTCCTGCAACCGATGGCGGTGAGCTTGCCCTTGGTCGCAACGTTCTGGTGGCGTTCATGCCATGGAACGGTTACAACTTTGAAGACGCCATCATCGTCAGCGAGCGCATTGCTTCGCAGGATGTGTTCACCTCAATTCATATCGAGGAGTTTGAGCTTCAGGTTCGGGACACCAAGCGCGGTGAAGAAGAACTGACGCGCGAAATTCCAAATGTCAGCGAGGACGCGACCAAAGACCTCGATGAGAACGGGATTGTTCGGATCGGCGCCGAAGTTGTTGAGGGTGATATTCTTATCGGCAAGATTACCCCCAAGGGAGAATCTGATCCCACGCCGGAAGAAAAGCTTTTGAAGGCGATCTTCGGAGAGAAGGCGGGTGATGTGAAAGACGCTTCGCTGAAAGCTCCGCCGGGAATGAAGGGCGTCGTGATATCCACGAAGCTGTTCAGCCGCAAAAAGAAGGACGCTGAATCCAAGAAGGACGACAAACGCCGCAGCGACGCACTTGATCGCCAGAGAAGAAAGACCCTTGCCGAGTTGCGTGAACGCCTTGGCAAGAAACTCGATATGCTTCTCGCGGGAGAAAAATCCGCGGGAGTACGCGATACCGACGGCAACATGGTGTTCCGCAGCGGGTTCCAGTTTAAGGAAGATACGTTCCAAACGTATGATGACATCGAGAAGCTTGATCACAACGCTGATTGGACCGAGGACAAGCGCAAGAATACCGTCGTCAACAAGATCGTTTCGAACTACTTTGACAAGTTGAATAGTACTGAAGAAGAGTTCAGACACGAGAAGAACAAGATCCAGCTCGGTGATGAACTTCCGCCGGGTGTTGTGCAACTGGCAAAAGTTTATGTCGCCAAGAAGCGCAAGCTTTCCGTTGGCGATAAGATGGCAGGTCGTCACGGAAACAAAGGCGTTGTTTCGCGCGTTGTTCCCGCCGCGGATATGCCGTTCCTGCCGGATGGAACTCCGGTGGACATCGTGTTGAACCCGCTGGGCGTCCCTTCCCGAATGAACCTTGGTCAGCTCTATGAGACTGCGCTCGGTTGGGCGGCAAAAGCGTTGGGCGTCACGTACGCGTCCCCGATCTTCGACGGCGCAACATGGGAAGATGTCCAGGGCGCGCTCGAAAAGGCCGGACTCAACAAGAGCTCAAAGAGTATTCTCTTTGATGGCCGCACCGGCCAGCAATTTGACCAAGAGGTGACAGTCGGGCAAATCTACATGCTGAAGCTCTCGCACCTTGTTGATGACAAGATCCACGCGCGGTCGATCGGGCCGTACTCTCTGATTACGCAGCAGCCCCTCGGCGGCAAGGCGCAATTCGGAGGCCAGCGTTTTGGAGAAATGGAAGTTTGGGCGCTTGAAGGATACGGCGCGGCGCACGTTCTACAGGAAATGCTCACCGTCAAGAGCGATGACGTCTCCGGGCGGGCGAAAGTTTACGAAGCTGTTGTGAAAGGCGACAACTTGCCGGAGTCCAATATCCCCGAATCATTCAACGTGCTTGTGCGCGAATTGATGGGTCTTGGACTTGATGTGAAGCTCGACTAGGAGCACGCGGTCTTTTTGGAACGGCTCCATTGCGGAGCCCGTTTGCGTCACACATGATTGGAGGATGAACCTATGGCGTTCATGCATCACGAACGAGATACAAAAAAGAACTTTACAAAAATTACGATCAGTCTTGCCTCGCCGGACCTGATTCTTCAGCGCTCGCACGGGGAAGTAACCAAGCCGGAAACCATCAACTACCGTTCGTTCCGGCCCGAGAAAGACGGATTGTTCTGCGAGAAGATTTTCGGCCCGGTCCGCGATTGGGAATGTCACTGCGGAAAATACAAACGCATCCGGTACCGCGGAATCATCTGTGATCGTTGCGGCGTGGAAGTGACCCAGAAAAGCGTCCGCCGCGAACGCATGGGGCACATCGCTCTCGCCGTGCCCGTTGTACACATCTGGTATTTCCGTTCACTGCCTTCCAAGATAGGGTACATTCTTGGAATGTCCGCGAAAGACCTTGAGAAAATCATCTATTATGAATCCTATGTGGTCATCAATCCGGGAACAACAGGTCTTCAGCGCAAGGATTTGATTTCCGAGGACCAGTACTTTGAGATTTTGGGTTCGTTACCCGACAACAACGATGATCTCGAGGCGACAGATAAGAGAAGATTCATTGCGAGAATCGGCGGCGAGGCAATCAAGGAGATTCTGAAAGGCGTTGATATTCCGGCGCTTGCGGCCGAGTTGCGCGCACAAATCTCCGAGGAAACTTCCGTGCAGAAAAAGCAGGAAGCTCTCAAGCGGCTGCGCGTTGTCGAGGCGTTCAGGGAGCGCGAAGACGGCCCGCTGAACAGGCCCGAGTGGATGGTGCTTGATATTATTCCGGTGATTCCGCCGGAATTGCGACCTCTGGTTCCCCTCGAAGGCGGCAGGTTCGCGACTTCCGATCTGAATGATCTTTATCGTCGCGTTATCATCCGCAACAATCGCCTGAAGCGGTTGATTGAAATCAAAGCTCCGGACGTCATTCTCCGGAATGAAAAGCGCATGCTTCAGGAGGCCGTGGATTCGCTGTTCGATAATTCGCGCCGCATCAACGCGGTTCGCAGTGATAACAACCGCGCACTAAAATCCCTTTCGGACATGCTTAAGGGAAAGCAAGGACGCTTCCGCCAGAATCTCCTCGGAAAGCGCGTAGACTATTCAGGCCGTTCCGTCATTGTCGTCGGCCCGGAATTGAAATTGCACGAGTGCGGTCTGCCCAAGGACATGGCGGTGGAGCTCTTCAAACCATTTATCATCCGCAAGCTCATCGAGCGCGGCGTCGTCAAGACCGTGAAGAGCGCCAAGAAGATGGTGGACAAGAAGGGCCCTGAGGTGTGGGAAATTCTTGAGAACATCATTGACGGGCATCCGGTTCTTCTGAACCGTGCGCCGACGCTTCACCGTCTTGGCATCCAGGCATTTCAGCCGGTGCTTGTTGAAGGAAAAGCCATTCGCATTCATCCGATGGTATGTACCGCCTTCAACGCGGACTTCGACGGTGACCAGATGGCCGTCCACGTTCCGCTGTCATTTGATGCTCAACTGGAAGCACG
>CAZJYO010000115.1:0-8648 GCA_964550275.1 uncultured Chitinophagales bacterium | reverse complement strand
TTGTTGCCGCAGAAAAACTCTGGCTCGAACGGTTTCGCGGCGCGCCCCAGCCGATGCTGACCGAGAAAGACGTAGCAACACTTGCCGATCTGAAATCCGTTTGGGAGAAGGCGGGGTTTGAAACTGCGCAATGGCTCGGCACCATGAGTGACAAAAAACTCCAGGAAACATTTGTCATGAAGACGGTGAAAGGTGATTCGTTCACGCATGTTTACTGGCAGGCGTTTCAGCACGTCGTCAATCACTCGTCCTATCATCGCGGACAAATCGTTACGATGCTCAGACAGCTTGGACACACGCCGCCCACCACCGATTTGATCCGGTTTTACAGAGAGACGGCAAAGAAGTAGCCACACTTTCTATGCTTGCTCTCGTCGGGAAGCTCTTTCTTCTTCTGATCCTTTGTTATCTTTTTGTTTTCATGCTTACCACAGATGGGCCCGCCGCGCCTGCGTATCGTCCGCCGTTCCTTCTCTGGATTCTTGACACCATAAATCTCTTCATTCACGAAGCGGGACACTTCTTTCTCCGTCCGTTCGGCATGTTCATTTACATCCTTGGCGGTTCACTTGTGCAATGCGCGATTCCGCTTGCGTTGCTCATCGTAACGTGGAGACAGAATCATCAGAATGTTGCCTGGTCCGGCTTTTGGCTTGGCGAAAACCTCGTGAACGTGAGCTACTACATTACGGACGCTCCATTTCGCAAGCTCAAACTGCTTGCCGGTGGGCTTATTCACGATTGGGGATATCTTCTTGCTGGGAACACTGAATTGGGGCTGCCAATTGGCGCGTTTGTCTATTGGGTGGGAATGATTACCTGTACCGTGTCAATTATCGCGGGAGTCATTTTCGCAGTGCAATCCTACCGGGCAGAGACTAACACGGAATCGACGCCCAATCCCGAGTCGTCTAAAAAGTTCTTGTAAGAGTTGTAGAGCGACATTCATGTCGCTGAAAGGCGCTTTTTTTAGCGAACTGTCCGAAGGACTCCTTCGGAGAAGTTCGCTCTACAAACTTTTGGACGACCTTTCGAGGATGAGTTCGGTTCAATGAAAGTTCCTCCGGGCCCCGCTAGGTTCTTGCGCGCGGCGTTCGCCGGAGCGCCAACTCCACGATTTTCCTGAGGACATCCGTGGTTGAGAGCTTCGCTTTGTGCGCTGCTTTCATGAACACATCGTTTTCGGCAAGGTCGGGATTGGGATTGACCTCAAGAACATAGATCCGGTTTCGTTTGTCCAGCCGCATATCGACACGCGCATAATCCCTGCATCCCAGAACGCGATACACCGCGAGAGCTGTTTCTTCAATGCGTTTGGCAATTCTTTTTGGAAGGTCCGCGGGACAACGCAGTCGGACGCGGTGGTAGGCCTTGTCATGCGGATCCCATTTCGCCGAGTAGCTCAGTACATCCGGACGGTCTTCCGGCATTGCGGAGAAATCCACTTCGGTGATGGGCAACGCGCGCGGCGGAAAATTACCGAGAACAGGAACCTGGAATTCGCGCCCCTCGATGAATTCCTCCACAAGCGCCGGCTGGTGAAATTCGCTGCGAATGTATTCCACGCGTTCGTGCATGTGTTGAAGGTCGCTGACGACTGAGGAAGTTTCGATGCCTTCGCTCGCGTCGCCCGCGACGGGTTTGACAATCACGGGATAGCGAAGTCCGTGACGGCGAAGAAGGGGAAGCTCGTGCATTACTTTGAAGCGCGGCGTCTGAATGCCGTTGGCGATGAGCACATCTTTCGCCCAGGATTTTCGCTGGCACAAGGCAAGGGTGTAGGGCGGTGCGCCGGTGTAGGGAATTTGTAATAACTCATACAACGCCGCCACCATGGATTCCTGGCGCGGGTCATCGTTGAAGAATTCGATAAGATTGAACACCGCGTCAGGACGCCGCTTTGTCAGCGCGTCGAGCAACTGCCTGGACTTGTCGCAGACATTCTCCGCGTACGCTTCAAAACCGGCGGCTTTCAGGGCGTCAACAAGCGTTGCAATCTGCTCGTCGGTGGTGGCCATCTCCCGCCGCGACTCGGCGGAGAAATTCGGGTCTTTGCTGGCCTTCCGAATCATCTGCTCGTACTCGGCCTCGCCGATTTGATTGTACAGTACCGCGACAGAAACTTTTTCAGCCAAGCAGTTCTCTTTATTATTGTAGGAATCGGTAACCATTTCACCCAAGAATGTCAAGGTTTTGGCTATTGGATTTCCCTCCCATAGTCCCTATCTTTATTCCCGTGTGAGCCCTCGTGCTCACAATTTTTTTCCCGTCTCCTTTTTCCGGTAGAACTGCAATGGGGCTGTACCCCCAACCAAATAACTGGCAATGTGGTCCGTTCGCGTTGAAGCACGCTCTCATTATGCTCGGCAAAATTGTCGACGAGCGTGAAGTGTCGCGTATCGCCGGCACGCACTGGTGGTCCGGGACGGATGAGATCAAGCTCGACCGCGCGGCCAAAAAATACGGCACCAATCTCAAGCTTGTGCGCCGCAAGGACGCGATGAAAGCCAAACGCGAACTCCTCCTGGCGCTCAAGCAGGGTTACCCGGCGCTTCTGTGTGTGGACAGTTGGAATCACTGGGTCACCATTGTCGGCGCCGAGCGCGGCAAATTTATTTACATCGACAGCAGAAAAGACCCCGTGGTGTGCATCGACTCATGGAGGGCGCTCAAGAAACGCTGGGTGTACAAAGAACGGGATGAAGACGATCCGACGAACGTCGAGATGTTGTACGATCTCCATATTGTTGTGCCGCGGTTTCGTCTCCGCACCAAGGCCCGGTTTTCGCTCAAGCGCGCACGCTACCTCAGGCGATATGAGAACAAATCCTTTGCCTCACACTGGGATGAGTATTTCACCGACCTTTCCCGCATCTGCACGCCCCGCACGCCGCTGAGTGAAAGGGTTTTTCCGATGGGGGAACTTCTGCGGAGACACGGCGCCATGATCAGAACGCAGGTGGTGTACTGGCACGGATTTGTCAAGCCGTCGCAAGCCGACAAGCTCCTCAGGCAGTACCAGTTCATTGCCGACACGTATGATCTTGTGGTGCGGCGCAAAGATGAGAAGCGCGCTATCATCGCGCTTACCGCGAACCTGACACTCTGGGCCGCGAGCAAGTTCGGCGTGGACGAAGTGTACTAAAACAGGCCCATATTCTTCATGCAAGGTTCGCCCCCGACTTCCTCGATACTCCTCTTCGGCAAGCACCTGCGCATTCTTCTTTTTGCATTCCTCTTGACGCTTCCGGTTTCCCTTATCATTGGCATCACGGCGGTGAACGGATTCACCTCTCCGCGCTGGAACCTTTCCGGTTTTATTCTTCTTGCTGTATCTGCGGGAGCTCTGGCCGATGCAATCCTTCTTTTTGTCCTCTACGCTCCGCTTCGAAACGTTGACCTTCTGGAATCAGATCAGCTGTATGTGCAGAACCCCGTGTTTAGCAGGGCTGTCGTATTTGTGAACAACCTGCCGTTGATGGGCGTGCTGCGATCCGTTGCGTGGCGCGGGGTGATTGCCGGCGTGACGATGTATCTGTTGGATCCATCGATTGGCGTTTCATGGATTGCTCTTTCCGTGTGCCTGGTTCCTGTTCTTCCGGGCATATTCGAGATGACGCGTCTCCGGAATGCGGTGCGCGCAGTGTATCCTGATTTTGTTGCAAGCCGCGGGATGCTTCTTGAACAATGGAAACGACGCGTGTGGAACGTCGGCCTTGGTTCACGCGTCGCCGTCTTCGTGTTGATGCTCGGCGCCGCGCCGCTCTGCGTCGTGGCAGTGTTTCCCGAAGTGCAGGCGATCGTTCTTGCGTTCACCGTGGCCGCTGTTACAGCAGCAACAGGATTCTTATTGGAGAAGGATGCCCGATCGTCGCGCGATGTTTTGCTGGAAGCAATGCGTCACCTTGAACGGAACAAGCCGGGACGCGAAGTGCATCTCGCATCCGCGGATGAGTTTGCGACGCTTGCCGATGGAATGTCCGGTATGATTGCAGGGATGAAGGAGCAATCGTTTATCAGAGACACCTTTGGTAAATATGTCCCGCGCGCAATCGTGGAAGCCGTAATACGCAACGGTGTAAAGCTGAAAGGAGAGCACAAGGTTGTTGCGCTGATGATGGTGGGGATCCGCGACTTTGACGGGCGTGTGCGCGAATCACCGCCGCAGGATGTGGTACGGGTTCTGAATGAATACCTTGCCGCCGTTATCACCGCCGCACAGCATTTTACGGGAACCATCGACAAGGTGAACGGCGACAGGGTGCTGGTGGTATTCGGGGCGCCGGTCGCGCTTGATGCGCCTGTTGACCGCGCCATGCTGGCCGCGCTTGAGCTCCGGAAAACCATTGAGAAGCTGAACCGCAAGCTCTCGCTGAGACAACCGGTGCACATGCAGGCAACCATCCACCACGGACTTGTTGTGGCCGGGCATATCGGCGCTTCAGAACGTTGGGAATACTCGGTGGTCGGTGAAGGCGTGCGCGTCGTTACGGATATTCACGAACATGCATACACTGCCGGCGCCGACATTCTTCTCTCCGGTATTGCCCGAAACCACGCGGGTGCCGGATTTGTTCTTGATGCCGTCACTGCCGATCCGACGCGCAATGATATCGAAGTGCATGCGCTCCGGGAACACAGGGTCACCCGCACGGAAGAATCCGCCGGGAACCCCGCGCCGGCGATTGACATCCAAATGTCAAAAAGGCCCGAATAACAATTCGACGCAGAGCGCCCGCGCGTTGCTTGTCACACAAGCCCTCCGTATCTTGTCGCTGAACTTTTTGCGCATGACCCCTTGAGAATCCTCATTACAAACTCCACGGATATTTTTGCCGGCGGTGAAGACTATGTGCTCATTCTTGCGAAGCACCTTCGGCAGCGCGGACACGAAGTCATTGTTTCCGCCAACGAAGGACACCTCCTGCTGGAGAAATGCGCCGCCGAGGAAATCGAAATCCTGCCGTTGATGTACAAAGGGATGGGAAGGGTGTTTGCCGTGGCGCGACAAGTGCGCAAGGCCATGATCGAGTACGACACGCAGATTATCCACAGCAACGCGAACTATGACCGGACATGCGCCGCGATTGCCGCGTCATTTTCACCCGTGCCGCATGTGGCAAGCGTTCACAGCGCGCATTCCATCCAGCACAATTTCACGCATCTCCTCCGGAACAAGCTCGGCACCGACCACTTCATTGCCGACGCGGACGCTGTGCGCGATGTGCTTTTCAAGGAAGATCATATTCCCGTAGAACGGATTTCAGTGATTCCCATCGGTGTTGAAGCCGCGCCGGAACAAGAGCGGGCGAAAGCACGAACAGTATTCAGGCAGGAACTCGGCGTATCGGCGGACACTGTTGTTATCGGCAATGTCGCACGGCTGGTTCCGTTCAAAGGTCACCGGGTTCTGCTGGAAGCGATAAAGGATGTTACGGCCATTCAGCGTAACGTTGTGTTTGCGGTTGTCGGCGACGGGGAACTTCTGGCAGAATTGAAACAACAAGCGGATGCACTCGGTGTATCACAGTATGTCCGCTGGCTGGGTTTCCGCGATCATCTTGAACAGATCTATCCGGGCTTCGATATCTATTGCCATTCATCGCTCGAACTCGCGGCGGAAGCGTTTCCGATTGCCATTCTCCGCGCTCTCGCAACAGGACTGCCCGTGGTCAGCACGAACGTGGGCGGCATCAAGTTGATGGTGGACGATGGAAGGACCGGCTTTCTCACTCCTCCGGAACAACCGCGACTGCTTGCCGAAGCGTTGGTGAAGTTGATTGCCAATGCGCAGGAACGAACAATGATGGGGAAGGCCTCGTTCGCGCGGTTTCGCGAGCGGTTTGACGCGGCCCGCATGGCGGAACGCGTTGAAGCTGTGTATGATCAAGTCATTGCCGAACGAAAATCATGAACATCCCCTTCCACAAGCCCTGGTATGACGAAGCGGATGAAACAGCGCTGACCGCGTCGTTGAGATCCGGAAAGATTGTAGGCGACGGCGACCTGACAAAGCGCGCGTCGGAAAAACTCTGCTCGCTTCTCGGCGTCCGCCACGCGCTGATGACGACCTCGTGTACCCACGCGCTCGAACTCGCAATGATGGTGCTGGACCTTCGACCGGGCGACGAAGTCATTGTTCCAAGCTTCACGTTTGTCTCCACAACCAACTGCGTGTTGCGCACCGGCGCGCGCGTTGTCTTTGCGGATATTCTTCCAACAACGCTGACGATCGATGTTGATGACGTGAAGAAGAACATCACCGCACGAACGAGGGCAATCATGCCGGTGGTGTATGCCGGTGTTGCCCCGGAGATGGACGGGCTGATGGCGCTTGCGCGTGAACGGAAGCTTGCAGTCGTGGAAGACGCCGCACAGGCGGTCGGAGCGACATACAACGGCAAGCCGCTTGGCTCTATTGGCGACATGGGATGTCTGAGTTTTCACGAGACGAAAAACATCTCGACGGGTGAAGGCGGAGCATTCGTTACGAACAACGACGCCTTCGCCGCGCGGGCTGAGATCATCCGCGAGAAGGGAACAAACCGGAAGCAGTTCATGCTCGGGCTTGTAGATAAATACACCTGGGTTGACGCCGGCAGCAGTTATCTTCCTCCCGACACAACCAGCGCATTGCTCCTGAGTCAGTTGGAGAAACTCGGAACTATCCGCGAGAAACGCGCACGCATTCACAAACGCTACATCGAGGCATTCACTCCGCTCGCCCAACGAGGGTTGCTCACGTTGCCTTTCATTCCTTCACACACCGTTTCAAACCACCACATCTTCCACATCCTGATGAAAGACGAAAAATCGCGCAACGAGGCGCTCGCGTTTTTCCGCTCAAAAGGCATCGGCACAACATTTCACTATCTTCCTCTTCACCTCTCGCCCGTCGGATTAAAGATGGGCTACAAGCAGGGAGATTTTCCCGTGACAGAATCCGTCAGCGGACGGTTGTTGCGTCTTCCGATCTATCCCTCATTGACTGAAGAAGAACAGAACAGCGTTATTGCGGCAATGTTGGAGTTTGTGGGATTCTAGAAGGTGGGAGTGGTCTCAGCCCGATCTACCACTCAAGCGCTTTCCACGCGAGCTGGGCCTGCAATACGATCATCCCGTCCTTGTTTTCCGTCGCGTTTTGCCACTTGAGTTCGCCCCCGAGCCCGAGGTTATCCGAGATCGGCCAAAGGCGTGAGACGCCTGCAGTCCAGCCGAAACTCCAGGTTCCCACCGATACCGTTGTTCCGGATTCAAGGTTGGTTGTCAGCCGGTAGTAACCCGTGCCCGCGAACGCACTGAATTCGCGGAAGTCCATTTCCCAAATGATGAGCAAAGGCACCGAGGTAAGAGAGAGGGATGATGGTGGGATGCCCGCGGCAGTGACATCATACGAGTAGAACGTTGACCATCCGGTTTCAAGTCCGATACGAAGCCGGTGGTCCGGGTGCCACATAGCGCGGAAGGTTGCCGAGGGCTGTGCGCGGTTTACGTCGTCGGTCCCGCCGGCCGGCGAACCCGGTGTTGAAGCGTAATACGAGAGTCCGCCTCCGATCTGAAATACCAGAGCATAGGGTTTGTCCGGCGAATCATCAGGTTGCGACAGGGCCATAGCCGGTGAACACGAGAGCAGTAAGAAAACGATGAGACGCTTATCGAACATAGTTGTTGTATGCGACAATGGAAGGGAAATTCGTCAGGATACCATCGAACCGGCCGTTGACCATATATTGCTGAACGTATGCTGGATCATCCAGAGTCCATGTGTACACGCGGCGGCCTTCGGCGTGCATTTGTTCGGCGAGATCGATTTGTAATCCGTCCGTCCAGCGCGGCGCCCAGATGCGGGCGTTCACCTGTCGGGTCTTGTCCACACCGAGTTCGCACAGTGATGGAATGTTCTGGTGGTTCGGGGTGTTCGCAAACGCGTCGAACACATCCTGCGCCGGGAGGCCGATATAGATTGTAAACTGTCGCCCGAGTTGCGCGGCAAGGGCGGCGTATTCGGCGCGGATGGCTTCGACGGGTCCAATCTGATCGGTTTTCATATCGAGCCATACAACGCTGACGGAGGTCCGGTAGAGCGCCGCGTCGAGTATCTCCCGCAGTGTGGGGAGCTTCTCTCCATGGATGAGCCGGACAAATGCGTTCAGCTGTCCATACGTATATTCCGAGATCGGTCCCACCAAACCGCTTTTTCGCGTCAGCCGGAGATTGATGTTGCTGTCATGATAAATGACAGGAATCTGATCCGCTGTCATCCGGACGTCAATCTCAATGCCGGTCGATCCCAGCTGTTGCGTGTACAACACCATCTCCACCGAGTTCTCTGAATGCGGGAGAAGATCGGAGTTTCTTCCGCCGGCCCTGTGTGCGATGACGTCGTCAAGGCCGGTGGTGTTTAGCGGACGGTCATACACGAGGACAACTGGATGCGACGGGTCTTCAGATCCGTTTCCGAAGGCGCCTGAAATCACGATGCTGTCCCGTGAGATCGGCGTCGATTGGAAGAGCCGGCGTCCCCCGTCATCCTTGGAAATTCTCATATGCAGAATACCTGTCTCGGTATTGATCATTTTCCGCCATGAGCCCGCAAAGAGGAAAACCGAATCCAGGGTGCCCGCTTGGGCGCTGAAGAATGCAATATC
>CAZJYO010000114.1:0-8653 GCA_964550275.1 uncultured Chitinophagales bacterium | reverse complement strand
CCCAGCAGGCGATCACCATCAAACAACTTCTTCCCATTCCAGCGGCCGCGGTTGAAAACAAGCGTCCTACCGAATACATCTTTGAACCCTCCCAGAAGGACATAATCCAATCACTGCTTCCCCGGCACTTGCAGTTTCAGATGTGGCGCATTCTTTTGGAATCGAACGCTGCAGAGCAGGGCGCCAGAATGGCGGCAATGGAAAATGCGACCGAAAACGCCAAGGAAATGATTTCAACACTCCAATTGCAGTACAATAAGGCCCGCCAGGCCTCGATTACCAAGGAGCTCCTTGAAGTCGTTAGTGGCGCCGAGGCGCTGAAAAAAGCAGGATAGGCATTTTCCCCGGTTCACGAGCTTGCACTAACGTAGCCTTTATTTTGAGCCGGTTTCGTTATAGTTTCCTTGCAACAGACCTCGATTTTCGCTAACTTTAAGATCCCTGAGAACGTTTTGTGTCTCCGATTTTCCTTCTTTTTGACGGATTGCGGTAATGTTTGAAGATCTCACGAGAAAACTTGAGGGAGTATTTAAGAAGCTCCGCGGAGAGGGAAAGATCTCGGAGGCAAACGTTGCCGAAACGCTGAGGGAAGTGCGGCGTGTTCTTCTCGATGCGGACGTCAACTATAAGGTTGCGAAGCAGTTCATTGAGGATGTTCAGAAGAAGGCGCTTGGCCAGGAAGTACTTTCAAGTATTACTCCCGGCCAGCTCATCGTCAAGATTATTCATGACGAACTTGTTGCGCTACTCGGAACATCAAAGGTAGAAATTGCTTTTTCTCCTTTGCCGCCAACAGTCATCATGGTGGCTGGACTTCAGGGTTCAGGCAAGACAACGTTCAGCGCGAAACTGGCGCGTCACCTTTCGGGGCAGGGCAGGCATCCGCTTCTTGTTGCCGCGGATGTTCACAGACCGGCGGCCATTGATCAGCTGGAGTTGCTCGGCAAGCAATTGAGTATTCCGGTATTTACCGGACGCGGGAAACCGGCGGTGACAATAGCCGGTGAAGCTGTTGAGCACGCGCGAAAGAATGCCCGCGATGTGGTGATTATCGATACCGCTGGACGGCTTCACGTTGATGAAGAGATGATGGTTGAGGCCGAAGCCATCAAGTCGGCGGTCAGCCCGCACGAAATTCTTTTTGTCGTTGACGCGATGACCGGCCAGGACGCGGTCAACACGGCGGAAGCATTTCACCGTCGCCTGAACTTCAACGGCGCCGTGTTGACAAAGATGGATGGCGATGCCCGCGGAGGAGCGGCAATCTCCTTGCGTGCGACCGTCGGAGCGCCGATCAAGTTTCTTAGCTCAGGCGAAAAGCTTGATGCCCTCGAGAAGTTTCACCCCGAACGGCTTGCGTCGCGGATCCTCGGGATGGGCGATGTGCTCACCCTTGTTGAGAAAGCGCAGGCTCAGTTTGATGAGGAGTCAGCCGGGAAGCTGGAGGAAAAACTCAGGAAGTCCCAGTTTACGCTTGAGGATTTCCTTGAACAGCTTCAACAGGTAAAGAAAATGGGACCGCTCAGTCAAGTACTGGGAATGCTGCCGGGAATGCACAGGATGCCGGCGTCGCAGACGATTGATGACAAAGCGCTTGTCAAAATTGAAGCCATCATTCAATCAATGACCCTTGAGGAGCGGCGGAAACCGAACATTATCAACGGTATGCGCCGGAAGAGAATTGCAAGCGGCAGCGGAACATCCGTTCAGGATGTGAACAAGTTGATGAAGCAGTACGAACAAATGCAGCGAATGATGAAAACACTCAGCAAGGGAGGCCGTATGGACCGGTTCATGCGCGGCAACCGCCTTCCCGCCGGGTTCTGACATGATACGAAGATCAAACAAACACACATCTCAAGAAGAAGGAGTAGAACGTTGGCAGTACGACTTCGTTTGCGCCGGATAGGAAAAAAGAAAATGCCGTTGTATCAGATTGTCGCCGCTGATTCACGCGCGGCCCGCAACGGGAAGTTTCTGGAAATTGTCGGGCGATACGAGCCGCTTGCGGCTCCCATGTCCATTCAAACAAACGACAAGCGCGTGTTTCACTGGCTGAAATCCGGTGCGCTGGCAACTGATACGGTGCGCAGTTTATTGCAGCGCAACGGGCTGTGGCTGCGCTGGAGTCTTACGAAGCGCGGAGTGGATGAAGCAGGCATAGCAAAGGAAATGGAAAAGTGGCAGATGGCCCAGACGGAAAAACGCGAACGCGACACCGCCCGGAAACAGCGGCGGACAGCGGCGCGCCGTAAGGCCAAACAAGCCACATCGACGGAGGCAGCACCAGCTCCGGCACCCGCGGCAACCGAGTCCTGACGCTACCGCAGGTATCCGGAGAAGAAGTGTAAATCCGGTGCTCTTCCAATAACATGTTTCAATGGAGGCGCGCTATGAAAGAGTTCCTCGAATTCATCGCGAAGCACCTTGTTGACAATCCGGGTACCGTTTATCTCGAGTTCGAAGAAAAGGAGAACAGGGCGGTGTTCCGGCTTAAGGTCAGCGCGGAGGATGTGGGAAAGGTCATCGGGAAGAAGGGAAGAACGGCCCAGGCCATGCGAACCCTTCTTGCCGCCGTTGCGGCGAAAGAGGGGAAGCGCGCAATTCTTGAAATCGAAGACTAAGGAGACCCGCGCGGAGTGTTTGCAGTCGGGCGGATTGTAAAGCCATTTGGTATTCGTGGTGAAGTGATCGTTCGCCCTCTCTCGAGCTCCTCCGGACGATTTAGCCGTATGAAACATGTATTTGTCGGAACCGACGAACAGCATGCGGTCTCCATGGGCGTTAAGAGTGTGGACGTTCGAAAGCAGGGTGTGCGGATGACCTTGGAAGGTGTGCCAGGAAGGACGGAAGCGGAGCGGCTTGTGGGAGCTTTTGTTTTTGTTGCCGATGAAGATCGGATTGCTCTACCACCGGCAACGTATTTTGTTCATGATGTTGTCGGAATGAAAGTTGTCGATCAGACGGCGAGGGTTGTGGGGAATGTCAAAGAAGTCCTCCACATGCCGGCAAGCGATGTGTACGTTGTTGAACGCGACGGCCGCGAGATGATGATACCGGCCGTGAAAGAGTTCGTCAAGAAATACGATCTGGATCAAAAGACGCTGTACGTCTACCTCATTGACGGGATGGAGCCGCATGAGGATTGATGTGGTGACGGGGTTTCCCGGAATCCTGGAAGGGCCCCTCAACCAAAGCATACTGAAGCGTGGACAGGAAAAAGGTGCTGTGCAGATTGAACTGCACGACCTCAGGAAGTACACGACAGACAAACACCGCTCTATTGACGACACGCCGTTCGGTGGCGGTGCGGGGATGATTCTGAAGCCGGAACCGGTATTCCTCTGTGTTGAGGAGTTGGCATCAGCCAGGACGTACGATGAGGTCATTTATGTTACGGCGGACGGCGAAACGCTGACACAGCAGACTGCGAATGAATTATCTCTCAAGACGAATCTTGCCATTCTGTGCGGTCACTACAAAGGCATTGACGACCGGATTCGACAGAAATTAGTGACGAGAGAGATTTCGATCGGTGATTATGTGTTAACAGGCGGTGAGTTACCCGCGCTTGTGTTGATTGATGCCATCACCCGCCTGTTGCCCGGAGTCCTCAGCGATGGGGAATCGTTGTTGACAGATTCTTTTCAGGGCGGGTTACTTGATGCGCCACAATATACCCGTCCGGCGGAATTCCGCGGCATGAAGGTCCCGGACGTGCTGTTGAACGGGAACCACAAGGATATTGCAACATGGCGCGAGGAACAACGCGCACTGCGAACATCACATCGCAGAAATGATTTGTACAAACATTTCAATGGAGAATGAACCATGGATAAACTGAAGCTTGTTGAAGCAACCCAGCTGAAATCCGGCATCCCGCAGTTTTCATCGGGCGATACGCTCAATGTTCACGTCAAGGTTGTGGAAGGTGATAAAGAGCGCATACAGCAATTTCAAGGCGTCGTGATTGGCCGGCACGGCTCCGGGATGAATGCGACATTCACCGTGCGAAAAGTATCGGACGGGGTCGGAGTTGAGCGCATTTTCCCGCTCCACTCGCCGCGCATTGCCAAGATTGAACGGGTGCGCGAAGGGTCGGTCCGCCGCGCAAAACTGTATTACCTCCGCGATCTTGCAAGCAAGGCAATTCGCCAAAAGACCAACGCATAGTTGTCTTCGGGAATTATCCACTCCTTTTCTTTGTCCTGATGGTATGTCGATAACGATTGGCATACCATCAGCTTTATTCTACCGCCCGCTTGCTGAGAGTCTTGCGTCATCCGGTCCGTTCACGGTTGTATCGGGAAACGGTGCGGATATTGCTCGGCAATTCCGGGAACGGCACCTCGACGCGGCAATCATCTCGCCTGTTGATTTTGGCAAGGACAGCTCTGAATACTGCATCATCCGCAACGGGATGGTAATTTCGAGCGCGCCAACCAACACCGTTTCACTGCATTTTCAAAACGCTCTTCATAGAATCTCCACTGTTGCGGTACATCCCGCGGATGTCTCAGAAATAGTTCTTGTGAGGATCCTCCTCGCCGAAGAATTTGATGTTAACCCATCATTTGTTCCCGTGACCGGCTCAGTGATCGAGATGCTGACAAGGGCAGATGGAGCCCTTCTTACCGGAGACGAGTCGCGCGTTGCCGCCCACGAGAATCGTCTTGACCTTGTGGAGGCCTGGACTGAACTCACCGGACTTCCCTTCGTTCATGGAATGCTCTGCACACGAGAAAGCATCATCCCGGCTGACGAACTCTCTGCGATTACTTCCGCGCTGCGAAATACTCCGGCACAAACTCAGGATGAGCAAACCGTGCAGTATCTTTCAGCGTTTGGTTGGACGACAAATAATGATGCGGTCGAGGCGCTCCGCGAGTTTCTTCACTATGCTTATTACCACGGGATCCTTCCCGATGTAGGCGAGATACGAGTTCTCCCGTCGGAAGAATCCGAAACCCCGGCTCCGTTCTCGGTCAACTGACACGCGTCGCGTTGACACTTTCGTCAAAGATGGGTAGATTCCCCCACCTCATACCCGCATGCTTCGCTCTCTCCATATAAAGAATTACGCGCTGATTGATGAGCTCGTTGCAGAGTTCCCTCGGGGGCTTGTTGTCATCACCGGGGAGACCGGCGCGGGAAAATCCATTATCATTGAGTCGCTGAACCTCTTGCTTGGTGAGCGTGCCAGTGCCGCCGATGTCCGCAAAGGTTCCGCAAAAGCTATTGTGGAGGGAATGTTTCCCGTTGAACACCATCCCGCGATGAAAGCACTCCTTCACCAACATGATATTGACTGGAATAACGAGCTGATTCTGCGCCGTGAAGTCTCGGCACAGGGTCAATCCCGGTGTTTTGTAAACGATTCACCCGTGACACTTTCCGTACTGAAATCCATCGGCGATTTGCTTGTTGACCTGCACGGTCAGCATGAGCACCAGGCCCTTCTTCGCAAGGAGGTGCACATCTCCATGCTTGATGAGTATGGCGGTTTGACGGGCGATGCGGATGAATACAGGAAATCATTCCAGGATCTGTCGTCCGCAATGGTGAATTGCAAAACACTTGTGAACAGAGCGAAAGCGCTCCTCGAGAAACGGGACCTTTATGAATTCCAGCTCCGCGAGATCGATGAGATGAATCCCCGGGTCGGCGAGGAAGATTCGCTGGAACAGGAGTGTAAAGTTCTTGAAAACGCCGAAAAGCTTTTTGAGGCCACCGGCAGACTCCGGGCCCTTTCGACGTCAGGCGAGCAATCCATCCGCAACCTTCTTCATTCGCTTCGATCCGAGCTTGTGAATCTTGCTTCGATTGACCCGGCATTCAGTGAGGCCGTCCATGAAGCCTCTTCCGCAACCGCTATCGTGGACGAGCTCGGCAAATTACTTCATGCGTATCATGAACGGATTACCTTTGATCCTCAACGGCTTGAAGAGCTGCGGAACCGGCTTGTACAACTCGGACGTCTCAAACGGAAATACGGGGGTACACTTGATGCGGTACTCGAACACCGCAAAGGCATTGCGGGGGAGATCGCCGCTTCAGAGACGATCGATCAAGAGATCGTGAACCTCGGGAATGAGATAGAACGGATCCGGGCCGTGTGTGTAAAACTCGCTGCCCGTCTTTCGGCCTCAAGAAAGAAGGCCGCCGCCAAACTGGAGAAAAACATTGTTGATGAACTCAGGACCTTGGGGATACCGGACGCGCAGTTTCAGGTGTCCCAAACCACGGTCATTGTAGATTCACGGGATGACGCAAACGAAACACCACCGCTGAATCAGGATGGGCTGGATACCGTGGAGTTTTTCCTTTCAACCAACCGGGGTGAGGAACCCCAATCGCTGGTTCGGGTTGCATCGGGTGGCGAAGTGTCCAGGGTTATGCTCGCGCTGAAAAACGCGCTTGCCGGTGTGTCATTCGTTCCCGTCATGGTCTTTGATGAGATTGACGTCGGCGTGAGCGGCCGGATCGCGCAGCAAGTCGGACGCAGCCTTAAAGCAATATCCAACGATCACCAGGTCATTGTTATTACGCACCTGCCGCAAATTGCCGGACTGGGGGATGCGCATTTTGTTGTTTCCAAGCAAGAAGTCGGCGGACGAACGCGCACGACCATGACACGGCTTTCGCTTGAAGAACGCATCCGGGAAGTTGCCAAGCTTATGAGCGGCGATAGCATTACCTCTGCCGGACTTACAGGAGCAAAAGAATTGATGGGGCTGTCAAAGCAATGAGTCTTCACGTGTACAACACGCTTTCCCGAAGCAAGGAACAGTTCCGGCCGATCAGCGATCGCACTGTTCGCATGTATGTGTGCGGCCCGACAGTGTACGGACACTCTCATCTTGGCCACGCAAAGAGCTACGTATCATTTGATGTGGTGCTTCGGTTTCTTCGTTATACCGGTTACAAGGTCTTGTATGTCCAGAACATAACGGATGTCGGTCATCTGTTGGGTGAAACAAATGAGGGCGAAGACCGCCTCTTGCGCCAGGGAAGGATTGAACAGAAACACCCCATGGAAATAGCGGAGGCCTACACGCGAAGCTACTTCGAAGACATGGATGCGCTGAAGGTCCTGCGCCCGGATATTTCACCCCGCGCAACAGGCCACATCCCAGAACAGATGGAGATTATTCAGCAGTTGATCAAGAAAGGCGTGGCCTACGAAGCAAACGGCTCTGTCTATTTTGATGTTGCGAAATTTTCCGGATACGGCAAGCTCTCGGGAAGAACCGTCGATGAGCTCGAGTCAGGTGTCCGGATAGAAGTAAAATCGGAGAAGAAACATCCCGCGGATTTCGCGTTGTGGAAAAAAGCAGAGCCGGAACACATCATGCGCTGGCCGAGCCCGTGGGGCGTGGGCTTTCCGGGGTGGCATATTGAATGCTCGGCAATGTCAATGAAATACCTTGGTGAGAGTTTCGACATCCATGGCGGCGGCCTGGAAAACCAGTTTCCTCACCACGAGTGTGAAATCGCGCAGAGCGAAGCTGCAACAGGAAAACCGTTCGTAAAGTACTGGCTTCACAATAATATGGTTACGGTTGACGGGCGAAAGATGGGAAAATCCCTCGGTAACTTTACCACACTGAAAGATGCATTCAAAAAGTGGCGGCCTGAAGTGATCCGGTTCTTTATTCTCCAAAGCCACTACCGGAGTACGCTGGATTTCAGTGAAGCTGCAGTCGAAGCCGCCTCAAAAGGATTGGAACGCATCAGTAATACGCTGCGTGCGATCCGGTCAGCGCCGGAGTCGACCTCAATGAACGGAAAATCTGTCGATGTGCAGGGATACAAAGGCCGGTTTCTTGACGCAATGAATGACGACTTCAATACGCCACAGGCTATAGCAGTTCTATTTGATGCAAGCCGGGAAATGAACCAGGCCCTTTCTTCTGAACCCTCGTTGACACAAGAATTGCGCGCGGAATGGATCGGTTTCTTTGAGGAACTTGGCGATGGTGTATTAGGATTGTCATTCGGTGATACGACGGCCGAATCAGGAAACAACGAGAAAGACCTGATGGATCTGGTCATTCAATTGCGGAAGGATGCCCGCGAACAAAAACTGTGGACGCTCTCGGACAGGATCAGGGATGGTCTTGGTAAGATGGGTATTGTGCTTGAGGATAAGAAGGAGGGGACGACCTGGAAGCGCGGATCCTGAGCGGGGTATGGACACACTGACCATAGTTACAAACGGAACGGTTCTCACGTGTGATGATGATAATCGCGCCGGGCGGCTGGACATCGTCATTCGCAATGGAAGGATCCTTGAAATCTCCAGCCCCGACAAGGCGACCCCGCTCCGCTATTCCGGGGCCACGGTTGTTGATGCAAAGGGAAAGCTCATCCTTCCCGGATTTGTCAATGCCCATGTTCATGCGGAAAGCATGCTCCTTCGCGAGCGCACCCAGTTCCTCCCGATGGCACTTTGGAAACAGGATATCAGGATCAACGAAGCGCGCAAGCTAATCCTGAATCCATCAAACCGCGACGATGTTCTCGTTTTGTTTCTCTACACATACTTCAGCCACCTTAAATCAGGGACGACGTGTGTCGGGGAGTTTCTTCCGGAAATTGACGGCAAGACACTTGTCGGGGTTCTACAGTCCATCGAGAGAACAGGAGCGAC
>CAZJYO010000113.1:0-8667 GCA_964550275.1 uncultured Chitinophagales bacterium | reverse complement strand
AGCGGTTTCATTCCCGGCGCATCAAGCGCAAGTCCCTCGGCACCAACCTGCACGTGCAACAACGCGAGCCGCGGCAATTCCCTTTGCGTCAGAAACCGCTTATCCCCATCCACCACCATCCACTGCCGGTCATAGCGAAATCCCCGCGGCCCAACTTCCGCCGATGGAAGTGAAATTCCCCCAGCGGATTTGACCGGAAAGATATTGATCTGACTGACTGTAAACACAATTGCTGTATTGCCTTGCTTCAACCACTTGCAGAATTCGTGGACGAACCTATTAGCACAATATAACCATCACCGTGAAGACTTGAAAGAAACATGGTTCAGAATCGACCGGGCCATCCGAACTTCTTCAGATCAATCCGTCCGTTCACATGACGGACCCCCTCATTCCACAACAGCTTGAGTTGCTTTTTGCCCTGGCTGCCCGGAAGAGAAACTCTCCCTTGGGCATTGACCACCCGTTGCCACGGAATGGAACTCGAAGGTGGAATATTGTGAAGGGCGTATCCGACAAGTCTTGCCTGACGGTCAAGACCTGCGAGTTTTGCGATTGCGCCGTAGGTGGAAACCCTGCCCCGCGGGATTTGTTCAACCGCGTCCCAGATGAGCAGATAGGAATCAGAGCGCCGGCGACCCTTAGGCGGAACCAGGCGTCGCGTACTCTTCAAGCTTCTTGCCCGAGCTCTGTTCGATATCGGCATGCAAACTGTTGCCGTGGGAATCCATTGTCACAATCGAAGGGAAATTCTCAACCGTAAAGTGCCACATGGCCTCCGGGATACCGAACTCCAGAAAATCAACACCGGTAACACGGGTGATGCACCGCGCGTAATATTGGGCCGCTCCCCCGATTGCATTCAAATACACAGCCCCGTTGGCTTTCAATGCGGCGAGTGTTTTGGAACCCATGCCTCCTTTGCCGACAACCGCGCGTATGCCGAACTTCTTGATGATATCTCCCTGGTACGGTTCTTCACGCATGCTTGTCGTCGGACCGGCAGCGGTAATTGTCCAAGCGCCGTCTTTCTGAAGAGCAACAGGTCCGCAGTGATACAACACTGCGCCGTTGAGATTCACAGGAGAATCGTGCGACAGTAAATGATGATGGATTGCATCGCGTCCGGTATGAACCAAGCCATTGAGAAACACAATGTCTCCGACTTTCAAGGAGGCAATTTGTTCTGCAGTAATCGGAGCTTCCAGCACGACTCTCCTTCCCGACACGGGTATCCGGTGCTCACGCGCCATCGTTATCACCGCGTCGTCCTCTTTGTACAACCATTTCCTGATCGCCCCTGTTTGCGCGTTGAGGCGGACGCCAAGCCGGCGGAATGCCCAGCAATCATACGCAACGGAAACGAAGTAGCTTGCGGGAAGCCGGTTCTGCACCCCGATCTTACAGCCAATGAGAGTTGTTTGACCGCCAAAGCCCATTGTGCCAATACCGAGCTCGTTTGCATCCTTCATGATCGTTGCTTCAAGACGCGCCAGTTCGGGGTTGGGGTTCACATCGTCCAATGTGCGAAAGAGCTGTTCTTTCGCGTGCGCGTATCCGGACGTCCGGTCACCACCGATAGAAACGCCCAATGCGCCCACGCTACAGCCATGCCCCTGCGCCTGGTACACAGCATGCATAATACACTTGCGAACGCCTTCGAGCGTACGATCTGCGCGGCCAAGGTGATCAAGAGAACACGGGAGGGAATATTGAATATTCTTGTTTTCACAACCCCCGCCCTTCAGGATCAGCTTGATTTCAATTTCATCATTTTCCCACTGCTCAAAATGGATGATCGGCGTTCCGGGTCCGAGATTGTCGCCGCTGTTTTTGCCCGTGAGCGAATCAACCGAGTTCGGGCGCAGTTTCCCCAGACGCGTGGCTTCCGCAATCGCTTCCCTGATGCTTTGCCTCATAACGATCTGGTTTGTTCCGACCGGCGTGTGTATTTCAAACGTCGGCATGCCGGTGTCCTGGCAGATCGGCGCAGCGCCTTCACACGCCATATCGATATTGGCCGCGATCATATCAAGCGCAACCGACGATTGGGTCGCAGGCGTTTCCTTCGCCATTGCCGCCTTGATTGCGCGGCGGACATCGGGCGGAAGGTTTGATGATGTTTCCGTAATGAGCGCGAGAATACTTTGTTTCAGTTCGTTCACAGCTTATCTCCTTGTTTATGCATACGCGGGACGGTGAAGATAGGGAATCGGATCTTCCACTCCTGCCGATTTGAACCCACGGAGCCGCAATGCGCAGCTGTCACAGACGCCGCACGCAATATCCTCCCGTTGATAGCATGACCAGGTCAAATGAAGGGGAGCTCCAAGCGTCATTCCCCGAAGAACAATCTCTGCCTTTGACATGCCGATGACAGGCGTGTGAATCGTGAGATGCGTGGCCGGCTTTGTGCCTGTTTCAATCACGCGGTTAAATGCTTCGTAGAATTCCGCCCTGCAATCAGGGTATCCCGACGAGTCTTCCTGTACAGCGCCGACAAAAATGGAAACCGCACCAATAACCTCAGCCCAGCTTACAGCGACGGAAAGCATATTTGCGTTTCTAAACGGAACATAAGACGAAGGGATTTCCTTGCTCTGCAAATTCGCAGGCGCCACCGGCATCGCCATGTCCGTCAAACTTGACCCGCCTATCGCTTGAAGGTGTTTCATCGAAACGACCAGCCGGTGTTTGCCCTCAAAGAAGGCTGCAACCGACTCAAAGCACTCGAGTTCTTTTCGTTCAGTACGCTGACCGTAGTTCAAATGCAAAAACGCCAGGTCGTGGTCTTCTTTCGCGATGGCGGCGGTCACACAGCTATCCATCCCTCCACTTAACAACACGACGGCAAGCGATTTTGTTTTCATACTCCGCGTGTTTCCGGTTCCCAGATGTATTTGTGCATTTGAAGTTGGAAGCGGATGGGAAGCTTGCTTTCCAGAATCCATGTTGACAATTCCAGCGGTTCCAGCACGCCAAACACACACGACATGAGCACCGGACACCGGCCGATAAGGTTGTACTCCTTGATGCGTTCCAACGCCCAGTCAAAATCCTCACGGTTTCCGATCACAAACTTGATTTCGTCCGCGGGTTTGATGTGGTCCATGTTCGACCACTTGTTTTTCTTCATCATGCCACTGCCCGGGCACTTCACATCAACAATACAGCATGCCCTTCGATCAACTTTGGAAATATCAATGCTTCCTCCGGTTTCAACAAGGACCTGATGTCCCAAATCGCACAGGCGGGTTATGAGCTCGTGAACGCCTTCCTGCGCAAGGGGCTCGCCGCCGGTTATCTCCACCAGCTTACAATTAAAACCCTGCACATCCTTGATGATATCATCGACAGACATCGGCCGGCCTTCGTAGAAAGCATACTCGGTGTCGCAATAGGTGCAACGGAGATTACAGTACGTCAGGCGGACAAACACACAGGGGCGCCCCATATGCGTTGATTCACCCTGAATACTGTGAAAAATCTCGTTGATGGTAAGCATCGTCATGGCGGGATCGAGCAAGTTTGATGCAAAAAGGTATCAAGAAGGGTCAGGAAAAGCAAGGTAACGCCGTTATGCGGCGGCACTTTGTGAGTGGCTGAAACCTACGCGGGAGTTACTGCCGTCGTCGTGACAGACAGCTTGTTATGGTGGCACAAGCGACCTCTTCATCAAGAGGTTTCAGGACAAAATCGTTGACGCCGAGACGCTTGCCGGCGATAAGCGTTTGCCTGTCGAGACGCATGGTGAGAAAGAGAAAAGGGATGTGACGGAATTTTGAAGCAGTGCGAACCCAAAGATAAATATCAAACCCCGCAGGTCCGTTTTCAAAATTGACTTCCGAGATGACAAGATCGGGTGTTACCATTGTGAACAATTCCACCGCCTCGCGGTATGTACCCGCACTCACGACGTTGAATCCGTATTTCTGAAGTCCGCGTGTGAGGACATCAAGAACCTTTTCATCCTGGTCAATGATAACAACCAGCTCGGATCGCCGGCCCCTGGCAAATGCACCGTTGGCAAGACCTGCAAGCGATGACTGGATGTTTTGCTGAATCGACTGACAGGCGGAGTTTCCCGGATCGATGTTCAACGCGCGGGTGAGCGGCCTTCTTGCCGCGAGATACCGACCCACTCTGAGAAGGTCCTGTGCCTGATCAATATAATGATCGATTTTTGCCTGTCGGAAATGTGAATCCATTGCTGTGCCTTCAAGAATGCCGTTTGTGTGCAATTGAGAATCCGGGTAAGTGAGTGGTTGCAGAAATGATTCCATCTCATGATACAACGCGCAGCGGGAAAAGACTGTGCCGGTTATCACCGGACCTTTTGATTCTGCAGATTGAGTAGTGTATTTTTTTCACATGTTGGAGACAGCCGGTCAGAACCGGTTACTGCTCTGCAACCCATCCCACAATCAAACCTCCCGCAATGGCGGAAAACAGGAGCAACGGAAGCAGATAGAGAACAGCAGGACTTTTACATAGAGGAAAAGAACGACCGAACGCTGGGTGACAACATGAGCGAACGAGCCGACGAGACTAATCCCGATGACGCTGAATATATTCCCGCTGAGTTTTTTTGGGCATCGGGATGTAGGACTCTGCAACAAACCATGCCGTCCCGACAGCGGCAAGTAATGCGATGGTGGTCAGCCGTCCGGCCTGCACACTCAATCCTGCACTATGCCTGCGACAACCAGCATCAGCAGGACCACGGCGAGGACAATACGATACGCAACGAACACCATAGTCGAGTGCTTTGAAAGGAATTTCAACAGCCATGCGATGGCCGCGTAACCGGAGATCGCGGCGAATACCGTCCCCACCACCAGGTTCAAAACCCCATATTGAAACACCGAGGGATCAATGCGAAGCATTTCATAGACGCCGCTCAGGCATATCGCCGGCACGCTGAGCAGAAAAGAAAAACGTGCCGCGTCACTGCGGGCGAAACCGAGGAATAATGCCGCCGTGAGCGTTGTGCCGGACCGTGATGCACCGGGAATCAACGCAAGCGCTTGTCCGCACCCTATGATCAGGACATCACGCAGCGTTAATTCCGTGATATGGCGATCGTGGCGCGAGAAACGTTCCGCAATCCACAGAACAATTGCCAGCACAAAAAGGCTGCATGCAATCACCGTGATGCTCTTCGTGAACATTCCGTGGATGACGTCCTTGAGGAGCAACCCCGCCACGACCATCGGAACCGTTCCAACCGCAATCATCACTCCGGTTCTTGCATCAGCGGAGTATTCACCAATGTTCAAGCCGCATCGCGGAACATCCCGGACAAGAGCCGGCAGGATGTTCTTTATATCATTACGAAAATACACGAGAACCGCGAGGAGAGTGCCCAGTTGAAGAACCGCGATGAAGGCCGTCCATGCTTCCGAGGATTCGGGAGAAATGAGATGGAGAAAGCGTCCGGCGAGCGTGAGATGCGCCGTACTGCTGATCGGGAGAAACTCGGAGAGTCCCTGGATGATGCCGAGCAGTATTGCTTCGAGGAGATTCACCCGGAAATATGCAACAGAAATCCCGAAGGAGTTCTCATTTCACGAGAATCATTTTTCCGGCGGAGGACTGAACCACGTTGTCCGAAGAGGATGCAAAAACCAAACGATACAAATACACACCGCTTGCAAGGCCGGATGGAGCGGTTGATCCGAATTCCGCTTCATGATTGCCTGCCTGCTGTACTTCATCCACAAGAGTTTGCACGTGTCGTCCGCGAAGATCAAACACCGCCAACGTTGTGCGGCCTGCCGCAGGGATTTCGTACGCAATGCGGGTTGTCGGGTTGAAAGGGTTCGGATAATTCTGTGCGAGGGAAAACCGCGCAGGGACGTCCGGTTCATTCACGGAAACCGAAGGCGTTACATGAATGAGAACATTCGACGCGAAATTCCATGCGTCGCCCGTCGGGTCACCGTTGAGGTCGACACTGTTGGACGCTGCATACAGCGTGTCAACAATCCCGGGGATGAGGGGCGCGCGGTAGGAAAACCACCATGAAATGGTATCCACACCGTTTGCCTCGCGCGGAAGATAATGGGTGAGCTCCGCGCTGTCCGAGGGCGTCAGGTAGATCAACTGCGTCGCAAGGGATTCCACCACGCCAAGCGAACCAAAGAAGGACGCCACGTTAAACCCGGCGGCAATGCTCGAATCCTTCGCAACGCTGATTTGGTACAATGCTTCGTCGCCGGCGGCAAGCGTCTCGGGTCCGGTGATCCACACCTGCACATTGGGGCTCAATGTATCGTTGTGACAGATACATCCCGGATTTTCAAAAATATGGTTGGGCTTTTTTGTTACGCCGACAATGCCGCTTGAAAAGAACCAGTTGAACCCGCTCAATGCGAACAGGCAAAGACATGCCGCGGCATAAACAACTTTCTTCTTGCGCATGAGTTCTTACTTGATCAAAAGCATTTTACGAACGGCGGTGAAGTCCCCGGAGTGAAGCTTGTACATGTACATGCCGGTTGCAAGCGGTGTTTCACCGTCATCGCCGAGTTCCACCGTGTACCTCCCTGCATCCTTCACTTCATTCACCAGCGTCGCAACCTGCTGGCCCAGCATATTGTACACATGCAGCGTCACCCAGCCGGATTTTGGAATATCATAGGAAATCCGTGTCGAAGGGTTGAACGGATTCGGATAGTTCTGCCACAACGCAAAGACCGTCGGCATGCCATCCTGATCGACCGATGAAGCGGGCGATCCGTCTCCACTGACCGGAATCTGCAAATCGGCAGGCGCATTTGATGCAACGATAAGCGTATCCGTAAAGGATTGAACCTGATCCGGAGTGAAGATTACCGTAATCGTATCCGATTGGCCTGCAGGAATCGAGAATGAACCGCGGCTCACTCCAAAAACAGAACTTGACGAAGTGATGCTGGTGACAACGAGGGTGCCTGTTCCCGCATTGTGAATTCTGACGGTGTCCGTTGCCGAAGTCCCGACGCCTGTTTCCTGAAAAGCGAGGGACGAAGGCGTTGATGAAATCGCCGCGGCAGTTATCGTAAAGTATCCGTTACTGCTGTCAACCGGATTGCCGCCGATCGCATTACTGATTCTCACACGCACCTGGCTCGAGGGTGTATTCGGAACATCCCATGCATAGCTTCCGGAAGCACCCGGAGTATTCGCAACGATGGTTTGCCAGGGAGATGACGGACCGGTTTTGTATTCAATGTTCACAGACCCGACGCCCGTCGCCGTCCATGTAATATTGTGCGTCGAACCAAACTGCCATGACTCTCCCCCATTCGGGGAAAGCAAGCTCACACTCGCAACATTTGTGGGCACGGTGTACGTGATGCTGTACTTATAGACACCTCCGCTTTGCTGTGCAAGGAATGTGGCGCGATCATAACAATACACCGCGTAGTTTGAGCCGCTCAAACTGGACGTGGAGAATGTCGCTCCCGCGTCGGTTGAGAGATACGAGGTTCCGCCTCCGTACACGCCGTATAGCACGACGTTGGGATCATCCTTGGCGATATCAACTCCCCATGTCGAACCCGTTGTCGCAATCTGATTCCATTCCTCACCATAATTTTTTGTGCTCCGGACGCCGCCTGAACCCCAAGCCGTTGCGTAACCAACTGCCGGGTCCTGATCGCCGTTGGCAACCGTCGGGATTTCGGATCCAGACGTGGTGAACATCAACGCCCAGTTAAGCCCTCCATCCGTCGAGCGGAACATCTCTCCGTTGCCGCTTCCCGTGATGCCGTCGCCGCACCAGAGAATACCCGGAACATCGCGGACAATGACCAGGTCACACGGGCTTCTGAAATCGGGGAAGCTCAAGGTATCCCACGTTGAACCAAAATCCGTTGACCTGTACAGATATCCGTCTTCAGGCCCGAAGATTAATGTATCCGGATGACTTCCATCCATTTCAAGAGGCATGCCGTACTCGGTGAACGACCGGCTGATAACATCCGTCCAACTTACGCCGCGGTTTGTTGTTTTCACAATGCGGTCGGGACTTCCATACGCGGCAACCCACGTGTTGGAATCCTTGGGCGAAACATAAAACGAATTCACCTTGGACCCGCCCGAGGGCATATTGGCAATCTGAATCCAGCTTTCTCCCCTGTTGTAGCTCGCGTACACTCTGGTGCCCAGCGCGCAATACATCATGTTCTTGTTGAAGGGGTTGATGGAAAAGGCATTGCCGCGCACCGTACTGCCGCCGAGGTTCAACTTTTGTCCCCACGCGTATGTGACCGTTGTGCCTTGCGGGAGCGACCATGTTTGTCCGCCATCGGTGGTCCTAAGGATCGCGTTGTTGTTCGGGGAACAGGCCCAGCCCTTTTGCGGATCAAAGAAGAACATGTCGCTGATCGGCGCGTGCATCGGATGCTTGCCCCATTCATAGGTCGCGCCCGCGTCTCCGCTCAACCGGATATATCCGCCGCCGCCGGTGAAGAAAACGCGGTCAGCATCCAGCGCAAACACGTCATTCACGTCAGATTGGGAATCTGTTTTAAGATTCAGGGTTGTCCATGTTGCACCGCCGTCCGCGCTTCTCATGGATTTTGCATTCGTGCCAGTAACATACACAACACTGTCGTGTGCCGCGACAGAAAGGAACACATCATTGGAGCCAGTAACACCGATCGTAACGGGTGACCAGGA
>CAZJYO010000112.1:6808-8690 GCA_964550275.1 uncultured Chitinophagales bacterium | reverse complement strand
ATCCTTTTTGCAAACAAGGGAATGGAGAGTCTTACCGGTTGCGATTTGAACGAACTTGTGGACATGTCGTTTTCTTCGCTCATTCATCCGGATGACCGCCACGCTTATGATCACTTGCTTGCGTTGCAAGATTCGTTGCAACACAGCCGGGAGCTTCGGCTTGTGAAGAAAACCGGAGAAGTACGCTGGATTGACCTCACGTGGGGGCCGGTGCAGTTCCGGGATGTCTCAGCGTTTCTGAGCACTGCCTTTGATGTCACGGAGAGAAAAGATGCCGAAACGCGCATCCGCGACCAGCATCGCCGGTTAAGGGAGCTGACGTCTGAAATTTCCGTCATGGAGGAACGCGAACGGAGACGGATGGCGGTTCATCTTCACGATGTCATCGGTCAGAACCTTGCGCTGGGGAAAATGCGCATCAGACTGCTGGAGAAACGGTCTTCTTCCATCAAGCCGGAGGATCTCAAAGACATCCGTGAAATCATTGAGGAGGCCATCCACCAGACGCGCTCACTCACGCTGGAGTTGAGTCCGCCGATTCTCTATACCCTCGAGCTTCGGGCCGCAGTGCAATCTCTTGCAGGCCTCATCTTTGACAAGCAAGGTATCAGCGTCAATGTTATTCATACAGGGAGTTCACCTCAGCTGGATGACGACGTGCGTGCCATTCTTTTTTCCGCGATCCGCGAGCTGTTTGTCAACATCGTCAAGCATGCCGGTGCATCGGTCGTTCAGGTTGAACTACAAACCTTTGACGCTACGTTGCAGGCAGTGATTCGTGACAACGGCAAAGGCATTGACGAATCGACGAAGCCATCAACGGGATTTGGCTTGTTTAATATCCGGGAACGCTTTGAGTTTTTTGGGGGAACGATTGATGTGTATTCCCCACCGGGCGAAGGAACAACCTTCACCCTCGTTGTTCCATTGAGGCATTCACAACAGACCAGAGAAGTAACGGAGAAAGACCATGGCGACGCGCATTCTCCTCGCGGATGATCATACGATCGTCCGGGAAGGATTGAGAAGTATCATTGAACATGAAATGGGGATGGAGGTTGTGGCGCTGGCCGGTTCTGGGAATGCGGCCGTCGACCTTGCCCGCGCGCATCGACCCGAGGTTGTTGTCATAGATATTACCATGCCCGGCATGAACGGTATCGAAGCGACCAGGCAGATTCTCCGCGAGCTTCCTTCCGTGAAAGTTATCGCACTCTCAATGCATGCCAGCAAGGATATTGTGTCGGAGATGTTGAAAGCGGGCGCGTCTGCATATCTCCTGAAAGATTCTGCTGTCGATGAACTCGGACTGGCATTGAAGAGCGTTCTCTCTGGAAAGTTTTATATCAGTCCGGAAATAACGGGTACAGTGGTCGGAGATTACGTTGTGCGGTTGACAGACGAGTCTTCTTCTGCCCCAAAGCTTACCGGTCGCGAGCGCGAAGTTCTCCAGCTTATTGCCGAGGGGAAATCCATGAAAGAAATTGCGGCCGCACTCAAGCTGAGCGTCAAGACCATTGAAACCTACCGGCAAACCCTCATGAACCGGCTTAATATTCATAATATTGCAGAACTGACGAAATACGCCGTGCGCGAAGGCCTAACCCCGCTGGAATAGGCCGCTTTTCCCTTCCGAAAATCCTGATCTGTTTTCAGGGATCTCCCGATTGCCCCCTCCACCTGCTTTTCTTCTATTGTGGGTGGATGAACCAGACCTCGCTCCAAGCAAGAATAGTGTTTCCCGATCCTTTCGACCCCCAAGGGCTCGAATTTGAATTACCGGAACGGTGTTCCGTTACGATCATTATGGTGGATGGGAATGGTGCGGAGGTCAGGAAAGTAAAAGACGCCGTGGACTTTGATTCGGGGATTCACAGTATCG
>CAZJYO010000112.1:0-6798 GCA_964550275.1 uncultured Chitinophagales bacterium | reverse complement strand
TGATACGAGCGGACTTGCGGCCGGAACATACTTCTGCCGGATTTCTGCCAAGGGGTCAATACAACAATACCTCGACATCAAGAAGTTGATTGTTCGCTGAATTTCATCAGGAGGAAACTGTGCTTCAACGACGCCAATGTAAATCCTTGACAAACAACTTCCACGGGTTTGCCCCTATGAGACCTCTTTACCTTTTCATTGTCGCATTACTGATCGCCGAGACAGCACACGCCGTTGAATTGCCCGCGCCCAGGTCGAAAACGAGAGTGAGGACATGGGTGAGTGTTGTTGAGAAAATCGTGAAGCCCAATGTTGAAGGGCCGCTTGGCCTTGAAGTCAACAGCTTCACCGGCAACCTTGTGGTGCAACGCGGCGACCTCTTCCTGTCGGACAGAGGTCTCGATATTGACATGACGTTGACATACAACAGCGGACTTTCAAAAAAGGATTTAGGGCATGGTCGCGGGTGGTCATCAGCCCTGACAATGATGTATGAAGTAACGCCGGGTCATGTGATTATCCGCTGGGGAGACGGCCGGAAGGATTCCTTCTCTGTTGCAGGAAGCGTGTACACACCTCCCGTTGGCGTGTTCAGTACGTTGACCGAGTATGTTCCCGGCAAACTTCTTCTACAAACAAAGTATGGACTAAAATTCTTCTTTGATGATGCAAGCCACAAGCGCTTGACAAAAATCCAGGACCTGAACGACAACACGTTGGTTTTTGGAGATTTTACTCCGGGAGGGGTAGCCACATCGATCACCGGAGCGCGGTATATTCTCCGCGCAGGGATACCGTTGCGGACTGCCTACATTGCGGACTCATCTCATTCACCGCCTCGTGTCGTAAGTTATGTGTACGACGCACGCGGCAACCTGAAGACTGTTACGGATCCGGCGGGCAACATCACGCGCTATTACTATGACTCTCGGAGCCGGATGGTGAAGATGACCGACCCGCGCGGAAACTCCGTGCATGTTTCCTATGCGACCAGCGGCGCGGTTTCCTCCATTACCACGCCGGGAACACCTGACACACCGCCGACCAGCATGACATTTTCCTATAATCCTCCTGCGCACCAGACCGTCGTGGAGGAAGTGGTGAATGGCGGAGTTCAGACAACAACACTCACATTTGATGCAAACGGCAGAATCATTGAGATCCACGAGGGCGGTACTGCCCCGGATGCGCAGTTCCAATACGATGCGAGCAATAATATCACCCAGTTTACGGATGCCAACGGCAATACCACACTTTATACATATGACACGAAGGGCAACTGTCTTTCTGAAACCGACGCGTTGAGCCAGGTTGCTCTCTGGTCATATGACCCGTTGTACAGCAGGGTCACATCACACACGGACAAACGCGGTTTTACCACCGGCATTATTTATGACGCGCGCGCCAATCCGATCGTGATCTCGCCGCCCGCACCTTTTACGTACACGTTTGCATGGAACACATTTGGCAACATGACCAGCGCTACGGACGGCAACGGCCACAGCACAAGCTTCACGTATGACCTCGCCGGAAATGTTCTGACAGCGTCGCTCCCTATCGGATCGCATTCGTTCACGTATGACAATAGCGGGCGCCCAAGCTCTTTTACGGATCAGAATGGACAAACGACCACGTATGTTCACGATATGCTGGACAATGTTGTTTCGGTCACGGATGCTTTGTCCGGAACGGCAACATATACGTATGACGCGAACTCCAATCTTGTTTCTATTACCGACGCAAACGGCCACACCACGTCTTTTTCCTACAATGCTCATGATTTGGTTGTGGGCATGACGACGCCGGCAGGGACGAGCTTGCAGGTGAGGGATGAGTACGGAAACGTCCGTCAGTCTGTTGATGCCAATGGCAATCTCTGGCAGTACAACTACGATGTAAAAAACCGCCTCATCGGTTACACGCCGCCGATTGGCCCGGGTGGACTATGGACGCGCGACAATCTCGGGCTGGTGACTTCATCCACCGACCCGAACGGAAACCTTACGGGATACACCTATGACCTTCTCAACCGGCTTACAGGGGTAACGGATGCTCTGGGGCATTCGGCGCTCTACACCTACGACGCCAATGACAACATCGTGGGCGTTACCGATGCAAACAGCCATGTCACGCTCGTGGGTTACGACCCTCTGAACAGAGTATCCTCCATTACCCATCCGATCGGAGGGGAGAGCTTCACGTATGACAACAACGGCAACATGCTGAGCAAAACGGATCCCAACAGCAACACAACCAACTACACGTACGACGCGATGAATCGCCTGATCCTCGTGAATAACCCGCTCTTGAACACTACGACCATGACGTATGATCCGGTTGGTAACCTCATTTCCGTCACGGATCCCAACGGCCTTACAAGCTCTTTCACGCATGATGCTCTTGGCCGGACAACGGCGACCATCAACCCGCTGATGGAAACGAGGTCATACACGTATGATGCTGTCGGAAATCTGACCTCCATGACAACACCCTTCGGCAACGTATTCACCTTCACGTATGATGCAGCAGATCGGCTCATTGTCAAAGCGGATGCACTTGGAACAATTGCGTCCTACACATACGATCCCAACTCGAACTGTTTGACGAGCTCCGACGGGATGGGGAATACGACTCAATACTTGTATGATGCCAGGAACAATCTCGTAACCATTACAGCTCCTTTGGGACAGATGGTACAATACGGGTACGATGATAACTCCAATCTTATATCCGTGCAGGACGGTGCGGGTGGTGTCACCACGTTTGGCTACGATGCGCTTGACCGTAACATCAACTGGACCTTCCCCGGTGGATTGACAACGACCGCCGCGTATGACCCTGTCGGGAATCTCATTGGGATGACGGATGCTCGCGGCAACGTGACGGGCTTTCTGGTTGATGCAAACGACAATCCGATCAAAACAACCTACGCCGATGCGAGTTTCAAGCAGGCAACGTATGACGCGGCAGGCAATATGCTCACCCTGCAGGATCAAAACGGGAGTGTGATCACCTACGCGTATGACGCAATGAACCGTCTCACGAACCGTGGCTATCCCGACGGGACAAACGACACGTACACCTATGATGCCGGGGGGAGATTGACCAGCGCCAATAATTCCGCGGCGACACTCTCCTTCACATACGACAATGCCGGTAGAACGCTGACGGAAGTGTTGAATGGCAAGACCACTTCACGCACATACAATGTTGCCGCAAGGACTATTACGACGCAACCTCCGTCGGGAAATCCGTGGACCACAACACAGAATGTCAGGCTTCAGCCGGTTACAGTTGCAACGCCGGGAGCGTCTCTCACGACAATCGCGTACGATGCGGCGGCGCGACGTGTTTCGGAAACGCGCGCAAGCGGCATCACATCAAACTACGGATACAACGACAACAGCTGGATGACAAGCGCTCTGCAGATACGGGCGGGCTCTCCCATCGGCGGCGAAAACTATACGCGTGATAACCGCGGTTTTCCCTCCACGGTGCAAAAACCCCATTATCCGATCAGCTCACGCAAGCACCAGTACAGCGCCGCAACCCGGTTTACCGAGTTCAAGGAAGGGTTGCTCGTTGCCGGCGATATTCCGGTACCTGTAACGCAGACGCAGTTCGTTTTTGATGCTTCCGGCAACCGGACAACCTCAACGAAGGACGGCGTGCCGACCACGTACACATCCAACAGCATCAACGCATACTCCGGCGTGACAGGGGGGATTTCCATGACGCCTGCATATGACGCCAATGGTAACATGACGTCGGATGGAGCCCGCGCTTTCACTTTTGACTACATGGATCGGATGACGGGCTTTATGGATGTTGCTACGATTGCCGCTTACGCCTACGACGCACTCGGACGCCGCATTCAAAAAATTGTCAACGGGGCGACAACAAAGTATTTTTATGACGGCGATGAAGTAATTGAAGAACGGGACGGGGCGGATAATGTCACCACAGAATATACTCCCAGTGGCTATGATGGCCATTTTGTACTCCAAAGAGCGGGGCAATCCCTCCACCATCATTACGATGCACAGGGCTCACTTATTGCCGTGAGCGATGACTCCGGTCGCGTGGTTGAGCGCTATGAGTATGACGCTTTCGGCACGCCGACGATCCTCGACAGCGCGTACGCGCCACTGGCGTCGTCGGCCTATCAGGTGAACCCGCTGTACGGCGGTCAGACTTTTGATACAGAGAGCGCGCTATACCATTCCGGGGACCGGACATATAACCCGCGGATCGGGAGGTTCATGCAACAAGATCCCTCTTCGATCATGGGCACGCCGCCGGATTTGGGCAACGGGTATTCGTACGCCGGAAACAACCCGGCGATTGCAGGAGCCAGAATAAGACCAAGAGGATGGGATGGGACAGTTAAAGGTACTGCCAAAGTCTCGCGCAACGTCTTAAAGTCCTATTTTGAAACAGGAGACATTCCTGTTGAGGATCAATTCTCCTCACGGGCTTCCAACTCCCAAGGCAACAGAGGTGCGGTCATTCAATTTGATGCTGTGAATGCACGCGGCGGGCGGAAGGGTTGGGATGGAACCGTAAAAGGAACTGCTTATGAGGAAGTTGCCTTCAAGACCCGTTGCCAGGGTTGCGGCGATCCATGGCGTGGCGAAATCAGGGGGGTGTCCAGCCGCACGGTCCGTCCACCATTTATTCCCATGGGCGGGTATGATGGAGAGGGGGACGCCCGAAAAGGAGCAAACGAATCTGCAGCGATTGCGACTATGCGCACACTCAGCCTTCAAGGAGAGGGGGGGGGAGAAGGCGTGGGGCTTGAGCCAGGAGATGCATTCTCTGCCCGCAGCATACGGGACATTCGCATCGTCCATCCACCAGGAACGCCGCCGGGAACATGGAAGACCGGAGGAAATCGCAACATCCGGGACATCCGCATTGTTCACCCGCCAGGGACGCCGCCGGGTACGTGGAAGACCGGAAACCGCAAGATCAGCGACATCCGTATTGTTC
Source organism: uncultured Chitinophagales bacterium (assembly GCA_964550275.1). Taxonomy (GTDB): domain Bacteria; phylum Bacteroidota; class Ignavibacteria; order UBA10030; family UBA6906; genus CAZJYO01. Next base: position 1,806 of record CAZJYO010000112.1, on the reverse strand, counting down.
ACCCGCCGGGAACGCCGCCGGGTACGTGGAAGACGGGCGGGCGTAGCATTAGGGACATCCGTATCGTTCACCCGCCGGGAACGCCGCCCGGTACCTGGAAAACAGCAGCACCGAAACATGAGTACATCGTCCAGTACCGGGAATCGGATTGGGACTTCGTAGTCTGGCCGCAACCAGGATATTGGGGTCCTGTTGGATCATGGGAAGTTACATATGCATCCAAGATTCCACGAGGATTTGTAGCAAAGAAGACGTTCGGCCAGCTTGCAGGCAAGAAATAAGGCGCGCGGGCCATTCAAGAACCTTACGAGGCCAACATGAAATCTCTCATCTGGATAACATTGATACTTACGATGTGCGTCTCCCGGATTTTCTCCCAAGGCCTGCAGGATGGCGGTCAAGGCAGTGGCGGAGACGAACAGGCGGAATACACTATTGCCGTCAACGCGCAGTGGAATCTTGTCTCTGTCCCCGTTGTCGTCAGCGACTTCGCCAAGACGGCGGTTTTTCCCACGGCGACAACTTCCGCTTTTGCATATGCGGGTGGGTACGTGGTGAAGGATACGCTTGACAACGGTCCTGGTTACTGGCTGAAATTCGCGGCGCCCGAGAATGTTGCAATGAATGGGCCCATCATCTATACGGATTCCATACCTGTCAACACCGGGTGGAACATGATCGGATCCATTTCCGACCAGATTTCTTCTTCATCCGTGGTGCCGGTGGGGACAACTATGTTGACGAGCTTCTTCGCGTTCAACAATGGCTATCAAGTGGCCTCCACCATTGATCCCGGTTTGGGATATTGGGTGAAAGTGAGCACATCGGGGACACTTGTGCTTTCCTCCGGAAGTTTTCCGCGGCCTTCGATGCAGGATACCCTGCATCAAGTTCTTGCGTCGCTGGGAACGCTCACGGTTACTGATGCCGCCGGGAGTGAACAGGTTCTCTATTTCGGCCGTGCGGAAGAGCGTCATGTTCGTGCGGCTGAGTTGCCCCCGGTTCCACCAACCGGAGTTTTTGATTCGCGCTTTGCCTCACACTCCATGATTGCTTCCTCGGACCAAGGGATTCTTCTTTCTTCTGTTGTGTATCCGGTGAAACTTCGTTGGGACGTTCCAACCCCGGGGGATTTCAGACTTCAGATTGACGGCAAGGAAACACGACTCACGACAAGCGGTGTGCAGGAGCTCTCACGCTTGCCCGCACAGCTGTTGTTGCGCGTAGGGAATTCATCCGGGCTTCCGCGTGAGTTTGCGCTTTCTCAGAACTATCCAAACCCCTTCAACCCTTCAACATCAATTGCGTATGCTTTGCCTGTTCCAAGCCGGGTCCGGTTGGAGCTCTTCAGTATCCTTGGCCAGCGTGTTGCAACCATTGTGAACGACGAGCTTCCGGCGGGCTACCATACAGCCGTGTGGAACGGGCTGGGGGATAATCGTCAGGCCCTCGGCAGTGGAACGTATCTTCTGCGCATGACTGCTACTGGAGAGAACGGGCGGGTGTTCACAGAAACGCGGAAGATGATGTTGTTGAAATAACCCCACTGGATTGGATTCGCGGAGCCATCGGGGGCAGATCGCACGGCGTTGAAGCCGATCGGTTTTATTGCTGCCTCCGTTGACTATCCCCCGTAGAATTCCTACGTTGCTGTTAAGTTTTTTTACAATCCCGTCACACCATCATTCAAGGAGGTCCAATGCGTAGAAGCGTTCTGTTGGCAGCGCTGGCGTTTGGCGTTGTCGCGTTCTCTGTGGCAGGCGGCATCAAGCGGGGAGATAATCAAACACAACGACAGGGCTATCA
>CAZJYO010000111.1:0-8707 GCA_964550275.1 uncultured Chitinophagales bacterium | reverse complement strand
CATAAAGATCCGAGCGCACGAGAATGTGACGGGTGCCCGCCCTCAACGGCGCGGCATGCATTGCGATCACCATCGAATCAAGGGGAGCAAGCGGGAGAACCGGTTGCGAAGCGATGAGTTCATTCTGCTGGGCAATGGAATCGCGATTCAGGTCTTCGTACGCCATGACGGCGCCAATTCCGTTTTCAAGAAATCCGGCGTTGTGTACCTTGACAAACAGAACCAACGAATCTCCAACAACAGGAAACTCCGGATGTGAGATCACGGAATCCACCACCAGGTCAATATCCTTTCGGGAGATGCTGTTTCTTCGCCCCGGCGTGCTTCCGCGCGACGAGCCCCAATTCGATTGGATCGTCGAGGCGGCAAGTGCGTCAATCCGTTCCAACGACTTTCCGCCTGCACCGCCCCAGGAAGGATGGTAGCTCACCGAATCCATGGCGGCAATGCGATCATCATAAAGAACAACGGCGTCACCGGAATTATTCAGGGTTGGCAAAGCCGGAATATGCAACACCTGCGACCCGATTTCCGGATGAATGTCAAAAAGGGCGGCCGAATCTTTTGTGAGGACAAGGTATGTATTGGGTGCCATCAAGACCCCGGCGGTGGCAATAACTTTCTTCGACGTAACAACATTATCAGAGATGAGCCAATTCTTGACGTTGACTGTGTCGGCGCCCGTGTTGTACAACTCAATCCATTCGGGTTCCGTACCGACCGGCGCATACATTATTTCGTTGACAACGACGGTTCCCGGCTCAAAGCCAACGACCATGGAGACCATCATTTCGTTATTTGTTGAATTGCGATCCTGTCCATACACAATGCGCGCGAAAATGATGTGAGTTCCCGCTGGTCTTGACCCGATCGGCAGGTCAACAGAATCAATACCGTCAGGTTCGATGGTATGGGAAACTGTTGTGTTTGTGACCAACTCTCCTGACTGCGCAATGGAGTCACCATTTGCATCCTGGAAGATCGAGATTTCAAATGAGGAAGACTGAACCAAACCGTCATTCCTGACGTAAAGCCGCGCCGTGATACTGTCTCCCCCGATCGGCCGTTGAGGAATAAACACAAGAGTATCAATGCCCAGGTCGTGCAGGGACTGAACGGAAACGAAGACATCATCAAGACGGAATGTTCCCGTGGAGCCGGTTTGTTCCGGAATTACGCGCCAGCGAAACCGGACATTGGAGGAACTTGAAAGCGTCTCAGGCAATGCAAAGTGCGAAGCGCCATAATTGGTGGATCCACTGAACGTCAGCGTATCACCAACCAGAATGGGAAATGCCCCACCGTTATCGAGGGATGCTTCGACAACCACTTTTGCAGTATGCGAAGACGAGCGGCGCGTGTAAAACAGGATGCTGTCAGGCAACTCATCCTGGAAATTGAAAACCGGCGAGCGTAGTTCCTGCGCGACAGTGGCATTGGTGCTCAACAGTGCATTGGGCGCGCTTCTCGGCGTGGACGTTGTCGAAGTAAAATCATTTGTTCCGGGGTTTCGATTCTGACTCGAGCTCCATCCGGACGGAAGGAACGGAGCGGCAACGGAATCAAACGATTGACGATACGGGAAAGAGGATGGTTGAGCGCGTATCAAGCCCGACAGTGTCGGGAGCCACATGAGCAACAACCAGAGTTGGAACGTCGAACGCATCAGGGGAGCCGGCGTAGTGATACGACGCAGGAAAATACTACGATATATTACAGGATTTCCTGAGAAAATCAACTGTGGTGAACCCTTGGGGCGACCCCGTGTTGACTTTCTTTTGACGATTGTTTATGCTTACGCCCAAGGTTTTACAATGGATGCCCCAAAGGATAAAATACTGTTTGTCGATGACGATCATGAACTGCGTTCGATTGTCAAGGACCAATTAGCGCTCAAAGGATTTTCTATCGATGAAGCCGAGGATGGCCTGACCGCCATGCAGATGGTGAAGGATGAGGCATATGACCTTCTTCTTCTCGACATTACCATGCCGGGGAAATCCGGTTTGGATGTTTTGAAGTTTGTCAAAGAGCATTCACCACGGTGCAGGGTGATTATGCTTACGGGAGTGGTTGGACTTTCGGTAGCGATTGAAAGTTTGAAACTCGGCGCCGATGATTACATTACCAAGCCGTATAAAATGGAATACCTTCTCTCTTCGATCAGGAAGACACTCGAACTTCAGTAGAACAGAATGCTGTAAAAAAGAAAAGGCGACCGTTGGTCGCCTTTTTTGTTCCACCTCCAGACAGCAGGAGAACTACGTTCCCGAGCTGTAGTCGTTCATGTACTTTACCTGATCGGCTGTAAGCTTGTCAATGGAGATTCCCTGTGTCGCAAGTTTCACCCTCGCAATATCCTGATCCTGTTGGGCGGGAATATCATGCACGGTGTTCTCAAGACGCTTGCCCTTCTTATGCGCCTCTGCAATCCGGAGCTGTGACATGAACTGGTTGGCAAACGACATGTCCATAACCTCGGAAGGATGACCTTCGGCGGCGGCAAGATTCACCAGCCGTCCCTGCGCCAGAATATAGATTCGCCTTCCGTTCTTCAGCACATACTCTTCATTGTTACTGCGAATCTCCCGTTTGGACTTCGCCAGTTTGGCAAGATCGGTGAGGTTGATTTCGCAATCATAATGTCCGGTGTTGCAGACAATCGCGCCGTCTTTCATTGATTGGAAATGATTTTTCACGATAATGTCTTTAACGCCCGTGGCGGTGATAAACACATCGCCAATCTTCGCGGCTTCATCCATCGTCATGACCCGCATACCGTCCAACGTTGCCTTGAGCGCCGCTGTCGGTTTGATTTCGGTGATAATGACGTTAGCGCCAAGCCCTTGCGCCCTCGCCGCAACTCCGCGACCGCAATGGCCGTAGCCCGCTACAACCACGTTCTTTCCGGCAAGCAGAACGCTGGTTGCGCGCAGAATGCCGTCAAGCGTTGATTGGCCGGTACCGAACACGTTGTCAAAATCCCATTTCGTTTCAGCGTCGTTCACAGCAATAACCGGATACTTCAGCGCGCCATCAGCCGCCATTGCGCGCAGACGATGAACACCCGTCGTTGTTTCTTCCGTCCCGCCAATCACGTACTTCTTCGCGAACTCGGGATGCTTGTTGTGAATGGTAAAGATCAAATCGGCGCCGTCATCAAGCGTCAGGTTCGGCTTCATTTTCAATGTTTCCTCGATGCACCAGTAGAACTCTTTGACGTCCATGCCATGCCATGCAAAGATGGAGATGCCGTCTTTTGCAAGCGCGGCCGCCACCGCATCATTCGTTGAAAGCGGATTGCAACCGCTCCAACTTACTTCAGCGCCGGCTTCCACGAGTGTGCGGATGAGAACCGCTGTTTCCTTCGTGACATGCAGACAGCCCGCAATGCGATACCCCTTCAGCGGCTTCGTCTTCCGGTATTTTTCCCGCAACGCCATCAACACCGGCATCCGCGATTCAGCCCATTCAATTAACTGGTGGCCCTGGTTGGCAAGACCGATATCTGCAACCTTGTACTTTCCCTGCTTGTGATTCATTGTTCTTTGTTTCTTGATGTGAATAAAACTATGGATTCAAATTCTTCAACGATTACCGGACAGCGCGTTTCAGCGCGCCGACAAGATCAAGTTTCTCCCAGGAGAACCCTTCTTCATTGCGCCCGAAGTGCCCGTATGCCGCCGTCTTGCGATAGATGGGCCGCTTCAACTGCAAGCGCGCGATCAGTCCGGCGGGAGTCATATCAACTTCCTTCTTGATAATGGACTCAAGCTGCGCGTCAGGGATATTGCCCGTGCCATTGGTATCCACATGAATGGAAACCGGCTCGGCAACACCGATGGCGTACGCTACCTGGATCAAACACTCATCGGCAAGGCCGGCACCGACAACATTCTTTGCGATATGACGCGCTGCATACGCGGCGCTCCGGTCAACTTTGGATGGATCCTTGCCCGAAAATGCGCCGCCGCCATGAGGGGCTCTTCCGCCATAGGTATCCACAATGATCTTTCGTCCTGTCAAACCGCTGTCGCCGTGCGGGCCGCCGACTTCAAACTTGCCGGTGGGATTCACATGAATAATCATCCGCTTGTCCCGAAGATGCCCGGGAACAACATGCTCGACAACATGCTTGATGACATCCTGACGGATTCTCTTTTGCGAAACATCACCATCGTGCTGGGTGGAAATGACAACCGTATGAACACGCACCGGCTTGCGGCCATGATACTCAATTGTCACCTGCGACTTGGCATCGGGGCGAAGGTACGGCATCAGCTCCGGTGCATTCTTCCGGATATCGGCAAGACGCTTCACAAGCTTGTGCGAGTACATAATGGCCATCGGCATATAGTCCGCAGTCTCGTTGGACGCGTAGCCGAACATCATTCCCTGGTCGCCGGCACCCTGCTTCTTTTTCTTCTTCTTGTTTTCGTCAACACCCATGGCGATATCGGGCGATTGTGAATGCAGTGCTGTAAGGATTCCGCACGAGTGCGCCTCAAACATGTATTCGGCCTTCGTATAGCCGATATCCCGGATAACTGAGCGCACCACATCCGGAATGTTCACCCACGCGTTCGTGGTCACCTCGCCGGCAACGACGACTTGTCCGGTGGTTACCAGCGTTTCACATGCCACGCGTGAATGCGGATCCTGCTTCAGCATTTCATCGAGCACTGCGTCCGAAATCTGATCGGCGACTTTATCCGGATGGCCTTCGGAAACGGATTCTGATGTGAAGAGATATGACATTATTTTCCCTCGTTTATGTTGTAGACACGTAAAATCTAACACTCTGGAGATACTCCGCGAACACGGAAAGAACCACGGCAGGAATCCGTTCGGGGAATCATCAGCAACGATGACTGTTGACTAATAAAAATCGATTTCCGAAGAACCACCCACATTCATACGCTTGTACCCGCCCTTGACAACCGAGCCGTTGCCCACGATCGAATTGTCCAGGAGAACCTTCTGCACATTCGCTTCTTCGCCGATGATCGAGTTGCGCACCACCGACTCTGAAATCTTCGCCTTGTCTCCCACCGTCGTGTACGGACCAATGATGCAATTCCGTAATTCGGCCGTCGGCGAAATATACACCGGTTCATTGATCACAACGCCTTCGATCTTCCGGGAAACCGATTTCTTCTCAAGTAATGCCTTGTTCGTTGAAAGAAGTGTTTCGGGTTTTCCGCAGTCAAACCATCCGTCAACTCCGAAGGTGCTCATTTTTTCGCCGCGCTCAATCATCATCTGCAACGCGTCCGTCAACTGGTATTCGCCTTTCGTTCTGATATCCTTGTCCACCAATTCATTCAGGCAATCAACCAGCAATTTCGGATTTCTCATGAAGTACAATCCGACGATCGCGAGGTTACTAATCGGATGTTCGGGTTTTTCCACCAATCGCGAGATGTGTCCGTTCACCATTTCCGCGACGCCGAACCGGCGCGGGTCATCAACATGTTTTACACCCAGCGACGACTCGGACTTCTTCAACACGGGGCCGAGTTCAACATCAAAAATCGTGTCACCCAGGATAATCAGTACCGGATCAGAACCGATGGTATGCCGCGAAAGATAAATCGCGTGCCCAAGTCCCAAGCGTTCCTCCTGCTCGACATACTCCGCCGAGAACTTCGGGTACGCCGTTGAGACATATTCCCTGATCTTGTCGCTCATGTGGCCGACAATAAATGTGGCCTCGGTTATTCCCTCATTGATGATTTTATCAAGAATATGAGCCAAAATCGGCTTGCCAGCAACATTCAGAAGAACCTTGGGGAGCATATAGGTGTGCGGTCGTAACCTGCTTCCCACCCCTGCAACCGGAATAATAGCGCGCATAGGAGATTGAAAAACTTGTTCAAATAAAGTGAATTAAGGTACCAAAGTATAGCAAGAGAATCAATAAAAGTCGGTGAGATATAGCACATTGCGTCTTCGCCATCTGCCACACACAGCACAGCAGATTTCTTGATTATCGGGTATGAATTGGTTACTTTTTTCGCACAGTTTTCCCTACCAATCAACTCCAACATTCCACCAATGCCACGACCATCATCCGATCAGACTGTCTCACGAAAGCGAGAGCATGTCGAGGTCGTTCTCTCTAAAAACGTCGGGTTTATGGCAAAAACAACCGGGCTTGGGTCGTTTGAATTCGAGCATAATGCCCTGCCCGAAATTGATCTGGTTGAAATCACCACAGGAACCGTGTTTTTAGGGAAATCATTGAAGTATCCCCTGCTTGTTTCCAGCATGACAGGAGGGTATAAAGAGGCCCGAAAAATAAACCAAGCCCTTGCTGAAGTATGTGAGGAATATTCGATCGCTATGGGAGTTGGAAGCCAGCGACAAGCACTGGAAAGCGCACAATTTCACAAGAGCTTTTCGGCTGCACGTGAAGCGGCTCCTTCAATTCCGATTTTCGGAAACATCGGAGCGGCCGAGGTTGCTTCCATGAAAGACGAATCGGCCGCGTTACGACTGGTCGATTTGATTCAGGCCGATGCGCTCGCCGTTCATCTTAACCCGCTTCAGGAATTTCTTCAGCCGGAAGGGAACACAAACTTTCGCGGAGTCCTCGCGGGTATCGAGCGATTGGTTCAGCGGCTGCCTGTTCCGGTCATTGTAAAAGAGATCGGTGCAGGGCTTTCGGGAAATGTTGTGCGCCAACTGCAGGGCATCGGTGTACAGTATATTGATGTTGCCGGAGCGGGCGGCACAAGCTGGGCCGGTGTCGAGATTCTCAGAAGAAAAAAAGGCGAACCACTGAACGCGTTTTGGGATTGGGGAATTCCCACTGCACGCGCAGTCCGCGAAGCGTCTCAACTCAAAAGCCCGTCGAAACCATTCACGCTGATCGCTTCCGGGGGAATTTCGTCCGGATTGGACGCGGCAAAGTGCATTGCTCTTGGCGCTGACATGGTAGGCGTTGCGCGTCCGGTTCTCCAGGCATTATCAAAGCACGGCAAGAAAGGCGTCCGCAACCTTCTTGATCATTGGATCATGGAATTGCGTGGCGCAATGTTTCTGACCGGCTCAATTGATATCCATGCCCTCCAACATGCTTCACTCGTTAGCAGGCAATGAGCAATCACGTTTACGTGCAGCGATACAACGCGATCAGGAAATCTGTTGATCGAAAGCTTCTCTCCCTCGCACGGGACTCGGGTTCGGGTGAAACAGCGGAAGCATTTCGTTTTGCTCTCTCACTGAAGGGCAAGCGCGTTCGTCCTGTACTTTTGTTGCTCTCGTGTGCGGCGGTAGGCGGGAGAATGATGCAGGCAATGGAAGCCGCGGCGGCAGTTGAAACCATGCACAACTTCACCCTCGTCCATGATGACATCATGGACAACGCCGAGGCGCGCAGAGGCCGGCCAACCGTGCACAAAAAATGGGACCATCGCACCGCGCTTCTCGCCGGCGATATTCTTCTCGGCACTGCCTATAAAAGCTTGCTCAAAACAAAAACAAGAAACAGCGCCCTACTCACAAAGCCCTTCACTGAAGCCCTTCTGGAGGTTTGTGAAGGCCAGGCGATGGATATCGAGTTTGAACGGCAATCCCACGTGCGTCTTCCCCGGTATTTTAATATGATAGAGAAGAAGACCGCCCGGCTGATTTCGCTTTCAACGGAGCTTGGCGCGTTGATCGGCAACGGAACACGGCGGCACGTACGCGCCTTGAAATTGTTCGGCCATTATCTCGGCCGCGCGTTTCAGGTCCAGGATGACCTGCTCGATGTTGTGGCGGATCAAAAAGCATTTGGAAAAACCATCGGCGGCGACATTCGTGAAGGCAAAAAAACATTCTTGCTCATTCATGCTTACAATCACTCAAAAGGGAAAGACCGCGCTTTGCTGGCGGCCATAATGGAAAGGCGACACAACACACGATCCAACCTTCTTGTTCGCAGAGTGGCCGCGATCTATGCAAGCACGGGCGCAATTGCATCAGCAAGAGCGCATGTCCGTCGCGATACGCGAAAGGCCATTACATCATTGGGGCATGTGCCCGCTTCAACTGCGCGCAATATGCTGGAGTGGTTCGCCAACACCCTCCTCGGTCGCAACGCATAGCGGTGTATGGTCGAACGACAAGTCATCATTAAAAATCGGGCCGGGCTCCACACGCGACCGGCGGCGTCACTCGTAAAAACGGCGGCGCGGTTTCAGTCGGAGTTTTTGATCCGCAAAGACAGTTTTGAAATCAACGGCAAGAGCATTATCGGCGTCATGACGCTCGCGGCTGAACAGGGTTCAACACTCACGCTGAGGTTCGAGGGACCGGACGAGGAACAAGCCGCGGAAGCAGTTGTAGCGCTCTTCGAACGCGGGTTTGACGAAGAATGAATATGGAACCATCCACAGAAATCATCATCAAAGGAATCGCGGCTTCACCGGGGATCGCGATCGGCCCGGCGTATGTGTATCGCAAGCACATTCCGCATGTAAAAATGCGGGACGTCAGCGCGGAAGAAACGGCGGGCGAGGTCGAACGGCTCAAGGCCGCCCTTGCGCGCTCCGGCAAAGAGCTTCAGAAAATTCTCACGTTCGCTGAACAGAAACTCGGCCTGCAAACGGCAAAGATTTTCGAGGCCCAGATCATGATTCTTGACGACCAGATTCTCATGGGCGCCATCGAACAACGGATCAATGGTGAACGGAAGATTGCCGAGTTTATCGTGATGGAT